>NZ_QFRV01000202.1:0-2303 GCF_004136805.1 Enterobacter cloacae complex sp. GF14B | reverse complement strand
CGCTGACGTGCCCGGAGCCGCCGCTGCCCACGCCGTAACGATCCGCGCCCTGCTGCCAGGCGCGAACGATCTGCGGGTGCTGGCTCAGTCCCAGATAATCGTTGCTGGAGAAATTACAGAACCGCTCTCCTTCCCGGGTGAGAAAACGGCCTGCACCGTTTTCCACTACCCTGCGCACCCGAAACGCATCCGCCGCCCGCCGCTCGTCGAGCGCGGTCCTGATACGTGCCTGCCAGGTCATACGGCTGCCGCGTTGTAGAACTGGTCGGTGTCGGCGTTAAAAATCTGCTGCTCCAGCTGCTGCTGTTGCTCGTTATCCCCCACCTGTACCCCGGTCTGGTGTGGGTTCAGCCCCAGCTTGCGGAACAGCTGGACATCTTTGTCCTCTTCCGGGTTTGGCGTGGTCAGCAGTTTGCAGCCGTAGAAGATGGAGTTGGCCCCGGCCATGAAGCACATCGCCTGGGTCTGCTCGCTCATCTGCTCACGACCGGCAGAGAGGCGAACGTAAGAGGTCGGCATCATGATGCGCGCCACCGCGATGGTGCGGATGAAATCGAAGGCATCCACGTCCTCGTTATCCGCCAGCGGCGTGCCTTTTACCTTCACCAGCATGTTGATGGGCACGCTTTCCGGCGGGGTCGGCAGGTTTGCCAGCTGTAACAGCAGGCCGGCACGATCTTTTACCGTCTCGCCCAGTCCCACGATCCCGCCGGAACAGACCTTGATCCCCGCATCACGCACTTTATCCAGCGTGTCCAGACGCTCCTGATAGGTACGCGTGGTGATGATGTTGCCGTAGAACTCCGGCGAGGTATCAAGGTTGTGGTTGTAGTAATCCAGCCCCGCCGCCGAGAGACGCTGCGCCTGCTCCTCGTTCAGCGTGCCCAGAGTCATACAGGCTTCAAGCCCCATCTCCTTCACCCCCTTCACCATCTGCTCCAGATAGGGCATGTCGCGGTCATGCGGATTTTTCCACGCCGCGCCCATGCAGAAGCGGGTCGAGCCAGCGTTTTTGGCCTTGCGCGCGGAGTCGAGCACTTGCTCGACTTCCATCAGGCGCTCGGATTCGAGACCGGTTTTATAGCGCGCGCTTTGCGGGCAATATTTGCAGTCTTCCGGGCAAGCCCCGGTTTTGATCGACAGCAGCGTGCTGACCTGAACATGACGCGGATCGAAGTGCTGGCGGTGCACCTGTTGCGCCTCAAACATCAGCTCCAGGAAAGGTTTATTGAATAATTCAGTGACTTGCGACATCGTCCAGCGTGCGTGGTGAGCCATCGGGCTTCTCCAAAGGGTTTTGTTAATTGTCGGTTCGGTTTATACTTGTAAACCTAAAACTTTTCAAAATGGTTTACAAGTCGATTATGACCCAGGACGATCTCGCCTTCGACAAGCAGCATATCTGGCACCCTTACACCTCCACGACCCGCCCCCTTCCCGTCTATCCGGTAGCCTCTGCCCACGGCTGCGAGCTGCATCTCGCCAGCGGCGAGCGGCTTGTTGACGGGATGTCCTCCTGGTGGGCGGCGATCCATGGCTACAACCACCCGCGTCTGAACGCGGCGATGAAAGCGCAGATTGACCAGATGTCACACGTGATGTTTGGCGGGATCACGCACCAGCCCGCGGTGGATTTATGCCGTCGCCTGGTAGCGATGACGCCTGAATCGCTGGAGTGTGTTTTCCTGGCCGACTCCGGCTCGGTGGCCGTGGAAGTAGCGATGAAAATGGCGTTGCAGTACTGGCATGCGAAGGGCGAAACGCGCCAGCGGTTCCTCACCTTCCGCAACGGCTATCACGGCGACACCTTCGGGGCGATGTCGGTGTGCGATCCGGACAACTCCATGCACAGCCTGTGGAAAGGCTACCTGCCGGAAAACCTGTTTGCGCCAGCCCCGCAGAGCCGCTTCGACGGCGAATGGGACGAGATGGACATGGTGGGCTTCGCGCGGCTGATGGCGGCCCATCGCCACGAGATTGCCGCCGTTATTCTCGAACCGATTGTGCAGGGCGCGGGCGGAATGCGGATCTATCACCCCGAGTGGCTGAAGCGCATTCGGAAGATGTGCGACCGCGAAGGAATTTTGCTGATTGCCGATGAGATCGCCACCGGCTTTGGCCGTACCGGGAAGCTGTTTGCCTGCGAGCATGCGGGGATCGCGCCGGATATTCTGTGCCTGGGGAAAGCGCTCACCGGCGGCACCATGACGCTCTCCGCCACGCTTACCACGCGCCAGGTTGCCGACACCATCAGCGACGGTGACGCGGGCTGCTTTATGCACGGCCCGACGTTTATGGGCAAC
>NZ_QFRV01000201.1:0-2330 GCF_004136805.1 Enterobacter cloacae complex sp. GF14B | reverse complement strand
TGCATCGCCTGACGCCGCTGCCCGATGCGTTCTGGCGCGGAGTGCGCGAGACGCCGTGGCGCTACGATCTGTTCCAGCTGTTAAGACGCATTGATGCCCAGGGCGGCGAGCGTTACCCGCTGGGACGCGCGCCGCTGCCTAAATTTGAGCCGCTGCGTATTGGTCAGCAGCCTTCAATGGGCTTTGCGCCGTCAACGGTTGCTGAGGTCCGGCAGCGGGAAGAGAACGGACTGCATGAGGTTTCCATTCTGAGCTTCGGCCTGTTTGGTCCTAACGGCCCACTGCCGGTGCACATGACTGAGTATGCCCGCGAGCGTATTCATCATCATCAGGATCACAGCCTCAGCGCGTTTGCCGACCTCTTTCACCACCGCCTGACGCTGCTGTTCTACCGCGCCTGGGCGGACGCGCAGCCTGCCGTTTCACTGGATCGCGACGACAACAGGCGCTTCGAAGGGTATCTGGCATCGCTGATTGGCATGGGGCAGCCTGCCCAGATGTCGAAAGGCAGCCTGAGCGCGCATGCCCGCTTTACTCACGCCGGGCACCTGACCCGCCACGGGCGGGACCCGGAAGGGCTGGAGAAAATCCTGCGCAACTATTTCAACGTGCCGGTCAGGCTGGTGGCCAACGTCCCGCAGTGGATGCCGCTCTCAACGAGGGAGCAGGCACAGCTGGGTGAGGGGCGTCGCCTGCCGCGCATGGGAGAGTCCGCTTTTCTCGGCATTGCGGTACGCGACGTGCAGCATAAATTCCGGCTCGAGATTGGCCCGTTGAGCGCAGACGACTACAACCGTTTTCTGCCGGGCGAAGGATGGGTCACCGAGCTGCGCGACTGGGTGCGACAGTACGCCGGGGTGGAATTTGAATGGGAAACACGGGTGATCCTGCGCGCCGATGCGGTGCAGGGCGCCACGCTCGGCAGCGCCGGGCGATTAGGGTACAACACCTGGCTCGGCCTTCAGCCTCAGCCTGTTCCGCGTGGCGATCTGGTGTATCGCGCAGAGCGATAATCCTTCCGTATACCGAATCATTGTTAATGGAAACTAACATGTCAGAAATTAGCCGTGCCGTGCTTTTCGGCAAACTGGATACGCTGTTATTTACCTCTCTGGAAAGCGCGACTGCCTTCTGTAAGCTGCGCGGCAACCCGTACGTTGAGCTGGTGCACTGGCTGCATCAGCTGATGCAGCAGCAGGATGGCGATCTGCAACAGGTCATCCGTCACTTCGCCCTTGATGAACAGCAGCTGACGCGCGATATCGTGGCGGCGCTGGATGCCCTGCCGCGTGGCGCGAGTTCCGTGTCTGATCTTTCCGAGCATATCGACAGCGCCGTCGAGCGCGCCTGGGTCTACGGCTCGCTGAAATTTGGCGTCAGCCGCATCCGCGGCGGCCATTTGCTGATCGGCATATTGAAAACGTGGAATCTGGCTAACGTGCTGAAAAGTATTTCGGCGCAGTTCACCCGTCTTAACGTTGAGGTGCTGGTCGAGCAGTTCGACGCCATTTGCGCCAGCAGCAAAGAGAGCCAGCAGGCCGCCGCCGCTGCGGACGCGCCTGCCGGGGCAGTACCGGCTGCGCAGGGCACGCTGGCGCAGTATGGTCAGGATCTGACGGCGCGCGCCCGGGAAGGCAAGATTGACCCGGTGGTGGGGCGCGATGAAGAGATCCGCCAGATGGTCGATATCCTGATGCGTCGTCGCCAGAACAACCCCTTGCTGACCGGGGAAGCCGGCGTCGGGAAAACCGCAGTGGTGGAAGGGCTGGCGCTGCGTATCGCCGACGGCGACGTGCCGGAGCCGCTGCAAAACGTTCAGCTGTGGCTGCTGGATATCGGCATGCTTCAGGCCGGAGCGGGCATGAAAGGGGAATTTGAGGCGCGCCTCCAGGCGCTGATTAACGAGGTGCAGTCCAGCGCCACGCCAATTATTCTGTTTATCGATGAGATCCACACCCTGATTGGCGCAGGCGGACAGCAGGGCACCGGCGATGCCGCTAACCTGCTCAAGCCAGCCCTGGCGCGCGGGCAACTGCGCACCATCGGCGCGACCACCTGGGCGGAATACAAAAAATACATTGAGAAAGATCCTGCGCTGACCCGCCGCTTCCAGACCGTACAGGTTCACGAGCCGGATGAAGCGAAAGCCGTACTGATGCTGCGCAGCACCGTGTCGCCGCTGGAAACCCATCATCAGGTTTTACTCCTCGACGAAGCGGTCAGCGCGGCGGTGAAACTGTCGCATCGCTATATCCCTGCGCGTCAGCTACCGGATAAAGCGGTGGCGCTGCTGGATACCGCCTGCGCGCGCGTGGCCGTCAGCCAGAGCG
>NZ_QFRV01000200.1:0-2341 GCF_004136805.1 Enterobacter cloacae complex sp. GF14B | reverse complement strand
TATTTGTGGTCGTAAGTGTATCAAACGGTGTCTGTTTTCTGTGCGCTAGTAGTCTATAGAATCGTGGCGACATAAGCTACGCATAGGTACTCATAAATTTTAATTTCAAGAACTTTCAAAATTATGCTCTGTCATCCTACGTGTTTTCCACAGATGGGTTTAGAGTGAGGGTTTTGAGTGTAGAAGCTTAGGGACAGGTGTATCCTAGTGAGGGGATGATGTTCCTTAAGTTTTGTACAAATCTGGCATGATTGGGTGAGTTACCTTCTGTATGTGTGTATGTGGCTAGGTGGTGTAGTTGAGAGCAGTGAGGTTCTTGATTGTGGTTTAGTTGGCCTTCCAGAGTGTTGTATGTGTAGGATGGTCTCAGCCTGACAAGCTAAAGAGATTTCCTCCGTGTGCCTATCGTGTCATCTGTGTCCTCGATTGACATTATGTTGATCTAGGTAGTGTTTGCATGCACTTCATGGGTGTGTGAGTCGCTCCGTCCAACATTGGCGCCGCTGCCGGGGACACAAGGACCTAAGTAGGTTTCCTACTAACACTCGTGTGATGGTTGCTTGATTTAGTTTCGGCTAAAGAAAGCGTTTTTCTTAAGTGGATCCGGAAGAGGATATTCCGCGATCAAGTGGATAGCCAGGAAGCGTGTGTCTTGCCGAAGGTCTGCGACTAGATAGGTTTAGTTAGGATCTGTGGATTAGAGTAGTTGTTGGTGGTCGAGTGATTTGTGAGGTGATAAAAGCGTTTACTAGTCCGTGTATGGTAGTGAAGCGTTTTTCTACTCATAGATGCAAAACCCCATATGACTTGTAGGAGTAGCTTTAGGTAAGTGATCCAATTCTGATCTAGAGCTATTCAGCACTGAATTATTTGCTATTGTGCTTGATTGCATTTGAAATCACGAAAAAGTGTGCTTTTGAGGGTAAAAATGCATCAAACAAGCTTTTGTGGATATTTTTGTATGGCTGATTGATGCTGTGCATATAAAAGAGCATTTGCAAGGGTTCTGTGAAGAAAACCTGCAATTCTGTAAACATAGACATCCTACGCGTAGGATGTCTCAAGGGGGTTCTGGAGACCAAATTTGAAAATTCTGACTGCACCAGTGGGTTTAGAGGGTAGGTTTTACCCTAGTAACATATTGACTTGGGTGTTTTTCCCTATTTTTGTTGACCAAAAGCCAAAAGGCTTAAATTGAGTGATTTTTGCATGTTTTTGCAATTGTGAAGCATACTTGCACTTGTTGAGAGCATAAGGAAGCATCAGGGACACTTCAGTCTCAAAAAATCAGCAGTAGACATCCTACGCGTAGGATGTCTACAGGGTGATGTGGGCACTTTTTTGAAAATCTGAGGTTACCAGTGTGTTTAGAAGGTAGGTTTTACCCTATTTTCACCTGGAAAGTGGAAATTTGACCAAATTTTGACAGATTAAAGCCAAAAGACGAGAACTGCTAAGTGCATGTGATCAATATCATCTCATTTGGGTCAGTGAAAGGAAGATTGAATAGACTTTAGCATTTTTGACTGAAAAAGGCAAGAATAGCTAGTTTTGGGGTCTTTTGACATCCAAATTAAAATCTAAGCATAGCATTGGGTTGCTGACATCAAGGGGAAGCTGTGGCTCAAGTTTGGGGCAATTCTAAGAACTTAGATATCCTACGCGTAGGATGTCTTCACCATGATTTAGCACTCCAAATCAACCTCTGAGCATACCACTGTGATCAGCACCTTAAGGAGAGTCTATGGTTCAAATTTGGGGCAATTCTGAGCAATTAGACATCCTACGCGTAGGATGTCTAAGGCATGATTTAGAGGCCAAATTTAAACTGTGACCATACCATGCTGTCATATAGCCTTAGATAAGCCTCCTAGGCAAATTTGGTCCAATTTGGAGTTGATTTGACTTAGGAATTCATCAGAACAGACATCAAGCTTCTGAAGCAGATTCTTGATCATTTGAACAACCTATAGGTGTCATAATCAAAAAGTAAAAATATCTGTGAGTTTAGCACATCAAGGGGAAGCTACAGTGCAAGTTTGAGCTGAAACAGAGCAAAAAGACATCCTACGCGTAGGATGTCTCCTAGGTCATAAAGTGGTCAAAATTCTATTGTAGCCATATAGGGAGGTTCTAAGTGTCTCAAGGATTCCATAATTTTTTTCAAAAGTTAATTTGGACCTTGTTTGGACTATTTACCAAGAAAAGACAAGAATTGTCAGACATCCTACTCTTGGAGTGCACTAGAAGCTTATGCAGCCCAAATCTTGACCTATTGGCATCCAAATTCAATTCTAAGCATACCATTGGGTTGTTGAGCACTAGGAGAATCTTGGGATCA
>NZ_QFRV01000199.1:0-2358 GCF_004136805.1 Enterobacter cloacae complex sp. GF14B | reverse complement strand
ATCGCACCGGCAACCACCCCAACCAGCACGCCCGCGGCCACCAGCCCCGGAAGCTTGTAACGTCGCCAGTCCAGCGCGGAAGCAGATGCCTCCTCTTCCACCGGCACCAGCATCGTGCCGGTCTTCTTCGCGGTCAGCACCTCGTCGATACCGGCGACGGGCATCTCGATCAGCGCCGCGAACTCCTCAATGGATTGCGGACGGTCTTCCATATGCAGCGCCAGCGCCTTGTCGATGGCCTGTAGCAGCGGGATGGAATAGCCCTGCGGCATCAGCTCCACCAGCGGTTTGCAGGTGTCCTGAATCGAGCGCACCACGCTGACCGGTGGCGGAGAGCCCACGATGAGGGTGCGCAATACGGCGCCGAGCGCGTAGATATCCGTCCACGGCCCCTGCTCGCTTTCATTGTCGTCGGTATACTGCTCGATAGGCGCGAAGCCCGGACGCAGCATGGTTTCCGTCTCATCCGAGAGATTACCGATGGTGCGGCGCGCCGATCCGAAATCGAGCAGCACCGGCAGGCCGTTATCCTGAATCTGAATGTTATCCAGCGAGATGTCGCGGTGTAGATAACCCTCGTCGTGGATCGTTTTGATGGCGCCGAAGAGCATTGGCAGCATGCGGCGGATCCACGCCTCGTTAATCAGCTCCGGTTTCTCTTCGCGCAGACGCGACAGCGTGGTACCGCTGTAAAACAGCGTCCCCATATAGGCCGTGTCGTTTTGCACCCAGAAACGCAGTACGTGCAGCAGGTTCGGGTGGTTAAAGCGCGCCAGCAGGCGGGCTTCCTGGATGAAGCTGTTCAGACCGGCAGAAAACGCTTTGCCGAAGCGCTCGCTGCGCAGCACCAGCGTCATATCCTCGCCGCGCACGGCGAGGGAGGAAGGCATAAATTCTTTGATAGCGATAGTGCGTTCGAGCTGGTGATCCCAGGCGCGATAGACGATGCCGAATCCGCCGCCGCCAATCACCTCTTTTATCTCAAACTCATTGAAACGGTACCCGACCGGGAGCGCGTTTGGGACAGTCCGATTGTTATCATTATCCGTCATCTTTTACAGTTCTCTTGATGATTATTACGCGGCAAACTGACAGTGGAACTCGCCCTGCTCGCAGGTGACATGCAGACGTCGGTACTGCTGGTCGCTGCGGCTGGCGGTAAGTAAAATCTGGCTCATCTGAGGCAGCAACGTATTGGTCAGAATCGCATCCACCATACGCCCGCCCGACTCAACCTCGGTACAGCGCTGAACAATCTGTTCGACCACGCTGTCGTCAAATTCAGAAATAATGTTGTGATTCTCTTCCAGACGACGCTGAATGCGCCTGAGCTGAAGACGCACAATCTGCCCCAGCATCTCGTCGCTCAGCGGGTAATACGGCACCACCAGCAGGCGGCCCAGCAGCGCAGGCGGGAACACCTCCAGCAGCGGCTGGCGCAGGGCGCCGCTTAACGCGTCAGGCTCCGGCATCAGTTCCGGGTCGGCACACATGGCTGCGATCAGGTCGGTGCCGACGTTAGAGGTCAGAATAATAATGGTGTTACGGAAATCAATGTGACGCCCTTCGCCGTCCTCCATCCAGCCCTTGTCGAAGACCTGGAAGAAGATCTCGTGCACGTCCGGGTGCGCTTTTTCAATTTCGTCCAGCAGCACCACGCTGTAGGGACGACGGCGCACGGCCTCGGTTAAGACGCCGCCTTCACCATAGCCCACATAGCCCGGAGGCGCACCTTTTAACGTCGAAACGGTGTGCGCTTCCTGGAATTCACTCATGTTGATGGTAATGACGTTCTGCTCGCCGCCGTAAAGCGACTCTGCCAGCGCCAGCGCGGTTTCGGTTTTACCCACGCCGGATGGCCCGCAGAGCATGAATACGCCGACCGGTTTGTTCGGATCGTCAAGCTTCGCCCGCGAGGTTTTTACCCGACGGGCAATCAGATCCAGACCGTGACGCTGACCAATAACCCGCTGGTTCAGCGTGTCGGCCAGGTTCAGCACCGCGTCAATCTCATTTTTCACCATCCGGCCCAGCGGGATCCCGGTCCAGTCTGAGACCACCGCAGCCACCACGTTCTCATCCACCGCGGCAAACAGCAGCGGTTCGTCACCCTGTAAGATCTTCAGCGCCTGCTGCTGTTCTGCCAGCTGGCCGCGCAGTTCAGCCGTATCCTCATCTCCCGCCGCAAACAGCGCGGCACGCAGACGGATAATCTCCTGCACCCGCGTGCGCTCTTCTTCCCAGCGACGGGCCAGAGCTTCGCGTTGGGTTTCGAATGCGTCACGTTCGGCGGTTAAGGTCGCCACACGCGCCGGATCGCCCGCCCCATAAAGCGCTCATAAATGGATTCCTGCACCA
>NZ_QFRV01000198.1:0-2373 GCF_004136805.1 Enterobacter cloacae complex sp. GF14B | reverse complement strand
TGAATAAGTTATAATTTGATTCACAATTTAAATTTCACAAGTTAGCATAGAGACAAGAATGGGCAAAACTCCACGTGAATACAATACATAATTATAAAAAGGAGAAAAATTGCTCAGATACAATTTCTATGGCTTTAGGAGGTCTCTCTCTCATTCTCGCATAACTCAACAAAACTCCTTATGTCTATATAGAGCTCTCCATTTAGGGAGATGTCCTCCGCTTCATTTCGTAGGTCCTCTGCATGTATCCCATAGAGAGTAGCAGTGCGAGGCTCGTCTGGAACCATCCCAGCGGCTTCCAAATCAGCATCTTCTCCGATCTCCTCCACTGATGCCAAGGTGATTGGCACATTGTAACCCCCATACGCCGACATCACACTATCAGCTGGCAGTATGTGCTCTTTGAGCAATCTACACAACATAAAAATACGGTACAATTGTGTAAAAATCTATTAGATCATTATACATTTAGAGTTTTATTAAAGTAAACTAATTGTAATAGATCACCTGAAAAGCGCTGTGACGCTAGTGTCACTCCATCCAAACTTTGTCTGCATGTTGAGAAGAACCAGGAGCGCTTTCAATCTAGACACACGTGCTCCATTATACAATGGCGTATCGGCTTCACTTTTCATATCATCATAGATAAGCCTTTCTGAATCCATGATCGTCTCGATCATTTCATCAATCTCGGGCTCAAACATTGCCTCGTTGGGAATGTGCTCTGCATGATCATCCCCCGAGCTGTCAGAGGCTACATCTTGTGGCCTCACATATGCTGCTTGACCAAAGCGCCTGCGAACACGTCTATTGGGTTGCAAGATTGCTGCTTGTTGGCCAGCGTCAGAGTCCGACGAGTTATAATTGGCAACAACTCGATCTATAATAGATGGATCGAACTCGCCAAATTCGCGAACGTGCTGCAAAGAAACACGTCTTGTCCGTCGCACAGCATGCTTGCATTGATTACAAGGACATAAGACCCTCGTTGAGAGATAGGTGTTTCGGTTGGACGGTCCCACATCCTCGTCACTACTCATAATGAGGATAAAAATCTTATAACCTGGACAACAAATTTAATATTCTATTGGCATTCTTCGTCTTATCTCTCTCTCTCTCTCTCTCTCTCTCTCTCTCTCTCTCTCTTTACCTCACATTCTCTAGTCATGTCCAATCCCCGCACACCTCGGTCTAGAGGTGCACGGAGATCAGAACCACCGGGTTATAATCTCGTCTTTATTGGTCAATACCTATATTTGTGGGTACAAGAAATCTACACACCCACGTCTACATGATACTGCATGTAGTGGACAAAACCCCTTTGCCTCTTCTCTAGCTGTAGCACTTCACAGCATCTTAACATCTTTTCACAGTAGATCTTTTCACTGTTTGTCTAACTCTAAACCCTAAACCGTAAGTAATTCTTGCGTGGACTCGATCTAACGTAAATAAGCGTAAATCTAAATAAACGTAAATCTAACTAAAAATAAACCTAAATCTAATTTAACGTAAGTCTACATCTAACCTAATCTTTAACGTCTTTTGGGATAGTTTCCTACGACGTTAAAACTCTCTTCTTCTTGTGTGTGTGTGTGGGGGTAAACCTAAATAAACCTAAGTCTAATCTAATATAACATAAATCTAAATCTAACGTAAATTATGTTATATTAAAAACAAAGAACTAAACTAACAGGGATTATAAGAACCTTAAAACTTATTTTTCACATAACTCGGCAAGAGTTGGCATTCTCATCACTAAAGATGTGAGAGTTAACTTTCGGCGGTGACGCTGCCTCATCTCCATCCACATCTGATGACAACAATTGGCCCTTTAGACCGTTCTTGCTCTTGTTACTAACTTTGAAGTTGCTGTTGAATGACTAGAGGTTGTCTAGATGGCCATTGTGTCGGGGATGTAGTGACTCTTGCCCCCCTGAAGATCCACCTTCTTCCCTATCTTCTGAAGACATTTCACCAGTACTTTTGGATCGACGGAGCCCACCATGAGTGAAGGCAGCAATACCCTATATTCCATTGAGGGCTTTCTTCACCCGCTTCATGCAGGCATCGCAGTCTATGGAGACCTAAATCTAATCTAATATAACGTAAATCTAAATCTAGCGTAAATAAACGTAAATCTAACTAAAAATAAACCTAAATCTAATCTAATTTAACTTAAATAAACCTAAATCTAATTTAACGTAAGTCTACATCTAACCTAATCTTTAACGTCTTTTAGGATAGTTTCCTACGACGTTATAACTCTCTTCTTCTTGTGTGTGTGCGCGTGTGTGGATGTGTGTGCCAATAAAAAAAGATAAATGGTATAACCTTTCTATCACCCATGCCAAGTATGATAGATTGGTTATGCCA
>NZ_QFRV01000197.1:0-2410 GCF_004136805.1 Enterobacter cloacae complex sp. GF14B | reverse complement strand
TCTGAGGCAGCACCTGGCACGGCTGGGACGGAAGTCGCTGTCGTTCTCAAAATCGGTGGAGCTGCATGACAAAGTCATCGGGCATTATCTGAACATAAAACACTATCAATAAGTTGGAGTCATTACCCGCCGCCTTCATCCAGTGACAATACGGTATGCCAGGTGCCTGCATCCATCTCCAGCACTTTACAGTCCTCACCTAACACGACGCGCTGGGTCAGGTTACCCAGGTCATCAAAGTTCAATACCAAAAAGCGACCGGTAAGGGATGTCAGCAGTTCAAAAGTATGCGGGTGGCGATGAGGGCGAACATAAGTTCCCGGTTCCATAGCAATAGCCAGACGCTGCACCGGGTCGCTCAATTCAGGGTGGAAATTATGATGGGCACGTAAGCGGGGGGAATTTGCGGCTTGTGCGCTTTGCTTGCGTAGGTCGTTGAAAGTAAGTTGTTTCATATTATAAGCCTTATTGCATTCTTGCAGCTTACGGCAACCAGGTTGCCGTAAGGCTTTTTGTTATACTAACAATCGATTAGCCACGGCATTCGCGGAACAAATCGCGGTCAGGATTATAGACGCTGGTGCTTACGTCCCACAGCCCCAAAATCGATGAGAACAGGTTGTCGTGGGAATATGATTTTTTCGCCGCATTATTTTCAAGGCAAGACATGTTGATGTGTTTCCCGGCGATAAAGCCCGGTGACATCCAGACCAGCATCGGAATATGCGTCTGCTGATCCGGTGCCAGTTTGTACGGCGTGCCGTGCAGATATAGCCCGCTTTCGCCCAATGATTCACCATGATCGGACACATAAAGCAGCACGGTGTTGTACTGATCGCTGTAATTTTTTAGCTTTTCAATCATCTCAGCTAATACATAGTCTGTATAACGAAGGGTGTTGTCGTAGGTGTTGACCAATTGTTCCTGAGTACAGTTTTCGATATCGCTACGTGCACATTCGGGCATGAAGTGGCGATGCTCAGCCGGATAACGCAGGTAATAAGTCGGTCCATGGCTGCCAATGATATGGAAGGCGACAAGCTTATCACCTGGCATTTTGGCGATTTCATCATCAAGGTTTTCCAGCATCACCTCGTCATGGCACGTTTTGCCATCGCACAGTTTCGGGTTATCACTAGGCTTAATTTCGACAGTCGGGATGCGGCTACATACGCCTTTACAACCGCCATCGTTCTCTTTCCATAACAGCGAGACACCGGTTTTCTGCACGATGTCGAGGAAATTTTCACTGTTAGATGCTTTTTTACTGTCGTACTCGGTGCGATTCATATTCGAGAACATGCACGGAACGGATATTGCGGTAGCGGTACCGCAGGAATGCATATTTTTAAACGAAATAACGCCGCCGGATTTGCTGGTAAAGGCATTGGTATCACGCGAATAACCGTTCATCGAGAAATTCTGGCTGCGTGCCGTTTCGCCAATCACCAGGAACATCAGCGTGGGTTTTTCGTGAGCGACGACGCGTTTAGCATCATTCCCCAGCGTCTGGAAAGGCACTTTAGTCGTAAAGTACGTATCCTTAACATACTGGAAAGTGCTGTAAGCGTAGTTCGCCGGGATGATCTCTTTATTCAATGTCGAGTTATTGCGGCCGACAGAGGCATAATCCTGATAATAAAGTGCGGCAACACCTGCAATCAAACTCAACGATGCCAGCACGGAGAGCAAACGGTAAGCAATGCCTTTATACCATTTTTCAGGATATTGAATTTTTATTGAAAAAAGGAGGATGGCAGGAAGGATACCGGTAAAGACGAACCATATAATAATTGAGCCATTAAGATAGGAATGCGCTTCCTGGGGGTTAGTTTCAATAATGTTTTGAATCATCGTTTGATCAAACATTACTTTATATTTTAGTGTCGAATAACTGACCAGTGAGCCAGTGATAAACAGTAAAGCAAAGAAAGGTTTCAGCAGAAAACGAACTGAGAAAGGCATAAAAACAACGTTAAGCGCCGCAACCAGAACAAAGGGAATAGAAATGACAAAACCAATTTTGACATGCTCTAAATGCGACAAAATCTCGTAAAAATGCAGCAATATTGGCCAGTTAAGTAAAAACGCAAAGATCATTGCCAGAAGTAAAACCAGCGGAATAACTTTCACCCTGAAAAGTACAGGCATTAACACCTCCGGAAAATAGTAAACCAGTAAAAACATTGATGATAATTACAACAATTCAATCTAATATTATGATTGCCTTATTCGCTGCAAAGCAGAGATTATCATTCTGAAATCTTAGGTTAACCTTAACGAGGCTTTGTTGAATAAATCAGATTTCGGGTAAGTCTCCCCCGTAGCGGGTTGTGTTTTCAGGCAATACGCACGCTTTCAGGCATACCTGCTTTCGTCATTTTGTTCAGCGCTCGTACCAGGGCCATAG
>NZ_QFRV01000196.1:0-2415 GCF_004136805.1 Enterobacter cloacae complex sp. GF14B | reverse complement strand
CGAGCGGAACTCCTGGCCGCTGGTGTTTCTGATGGGGTAACAGATTTTCACAGGCACTCCTTAGCGTGAGAAACGTCCGCGCCGCTGCGCAGGTATTACTGAAGGTCCATCCTGCTGTTGCTCTGCCAGGGAAACCGGGATCTGGCTGAGGCTGGCTCTCTCAAACCATAACCTTCGCGCAATTTTCCAGCGGATTTAGCAAATAAAATTAATCGGGAAGCGACTTAGTCACGACTCGACAACCCTGAACTTCTTTACTGAAGGAAATCTCTGTTTCACCACCATCAAACTGCTGCGAAATGGTAAGATGATCTGGCCCGTCCCATTTATAGATAACGGTAATACATCCGTTATCACATTTCATGGAGAAATTTTTATTTAACTCTATATTTTCCTGGAGATATTTTTTGTTATCATTAGTTAAACTATCTCTATATTTTTGATAAGAACTCAAAATATTTTTATTTTTATAAAAACACTCATCAATATCACCATTTTCAAATATTTTCTCCAGTGGTTGTTCTTTATGTATACATACAGAATTGGGAACATCATCATTTTTATTATTGTGAGAATAAATAATTGCTCTATTATTAAGAATAAAAACTAATGAACCATCAACCTCAATAAAATAAGAAAACGGATAATCACATTTAACAGAAGGATTTATCGGAGTAATTAAGTTTAATTTACCTCCTAGCTTAATGTTATAAGCAGAAAGGAACTTTTTATATAAATCAACTGTTTTTTCACTATGCCAGTATTCCAGAGGAGATATACTTTCCTTACTGTATTCATATTTGCAAATATTGCCGATAGAGACATTAGTGTTATCAATAACAATGTTGTTCCCTTTAAAAATAACATCAATTGAATCCTTAGTAACATCTTCTCCTCCAGGAATAATAGGCTCGGAGATCAGATAACTCACCCAAGACGTAGAATTATTCGGTGATAATATATCCGTCACGACAGGAACGGTTTTAGCATTTAAAAAAAATGAAGCAAACACCAATGGCAGAACTAATATAAATTTATTCATAATAGATTTACGTCGCATTTAATCCTTAGAATCATAAACATTGTTTACAAATAAGTTCCTTTCAGATAACCGTCTTTTCACAAGGCCGGGGTCGCCACCATTTGTTATATCCATGAATTCATCAGCCGCAGATTCATAGTTTTCTGAATTTATTAACCTCAATAAATTCGGAGCCCCGTTAGATGAAAAGAAAAATTCCCCACAGTTAAATAACAAACTAACAAGTGCGTCAAACTCATATTGATATAAATCAACATTAATATTTCTTTTGACACCATTTTCAAATCTAACCAAATCAATATCAAATATTTCATTTGCTTTACTTTGAGTGATTCCGCCTTGATACTCAGTTGGCAATGAAATATTCTCACATCTTTTGCTGTCTATTAAATGACCATATCCTATAGTGCAATGTCCGTGCGAGTCATTATAAGCGTTAAGGCGTAATGATTCCCATCCTTTTATAAATATCTTACCATTTTCTGATGTATGTAGTGTTGTTGTATCCAGACGTTCTTCCTTCGAGGTACTATTATTAAATGTATTAGCATACCCTTCCGACAAAATTTCAATAGGATCAACCAAATCACTACGCCTTAAAAATGGAGGC
This sequence comes from Enterobacter cloacae complex sp. GF14B, assembly GCF_004136805.1. Lineage (NCBI taxonomy): Bacteria > Pseudomonadati > Pseudomonadota > Gammaproteobacteria > Enterobacterales > Enterobacteriaceae > Enterobacter > Enterobacter cloacae complex sp. GF14B. The sequence goes on along the minus strand of NZ_QFRV01000196.1, from coordinate 763 downwards.
TTTGTTTTGTCTGTAAGTGGAGGATTAATACTACAAGAGACTTTGCTAGTATATAATTCAAGATGGAGCATATAAACAATGACATTTCCTAATTTCAACCTTGGTCGATTGGTTTTCGGATTTATAAGTTTCCCTGTATTACCTATATGTTGTCCTTGTTTTACTTCATCCCCAATTTTTACTTTAATACTCGGTGGATCAAGCTCCCCATATCTAACAATAAATTTACGTCCATCTGTTGTTGTATGAAAAATAGAAATCTCATTGGTTCCATCATAGAAAGGATTTGTACCAAGAACTTTGCCATCACAGATTGCTACCACTTTTTCATAAGGTTTAGTATACAAATCACGTGCAGCGTGCTTTCTGGCCCCTCCATTACGATTGGTTCCATATGCAGCCATGTTAGACTGATGCATATTTCTCCAGTCATAATGAGACCATATATGCCCGGGATCGTTTTCCGGCTTCACGGTTAGCGGAAAAATTACCTGCTTATCAAGCTCATGCTCAATCGCATCCAAAAACACCACCGGATGAAAATGCCATACCGCCTCATCCTTATCAAACGGCGGCACCCTGCTCATCCACTCCAGATCCGCCTGCCATTTCTCGCAGTACTTTACTTCCAGTGGGTCCAGATCCTGATAAAACCCTTCCCAGCGCCCCGTCGAACGGCCTTTACTCCATTCGCTGTGATGTTTCACCACCAGACGGTTCACCACATTTTTCACCAGCGGATCACGTACCGCCAGCGCCTGCC
>NZ_QFRV01000195.1:0-2418 GCF_004136805.1 Enterobacter cloacae complex sp. GF14B | reverse complement strand
TGAGAAGGTATGCGGCCCCTCGGTGAGCGCAGGGTCGGCGGTCCAGGACCATGTCCCGTTCGGCTGAACCTCCACGACCACCGGCGAGGCGACACCATCAACGGAGACGGTGACGCTCGAACCCGGCTCGCCAATCCCGGTGAGGGTTGGCGTACCGTCGCGGGTGTAAAGCACGCTGTTGGTCAGCTGGCTGTCAGAGACGGCGTCAATTTGCGGCACGGTTGGCGCCTGCGTATCAACCTCCACCGTAAACACCGGACTTACCGGGCTAACGTTACCGGCATCGTCCACCGCGGCGACGGTGATATTCAGCGGGCCGTCGGTTTGTGTCGGCAGGGTATAGGACCATTCATTATTGACGACTTCTACGCGCGCGACTTCCACGCCGTTGTTGTAGATGATCACCGTCTCGCCGGTGGTGCCGGTTCCGCCGATGCCTGGCGTAGTGTCGTTGGTAGACTCGCCATTCTGCACGCCACCAATGGCACTGATAACCGGAGTATCCGGGGCGAGGGTATCGACCGTTATCGTGATACCGGCTGATGGCACAGATTCATTCCCGGCTTCATCGGTGGCGGTCGCCGTGTATTCGTGCGTCCCTTCGCCAATGTTGCTCTCAGGACGCCAGCTCCAGTTACCGTTACCGTCCACCGTAACGCTGCCCACGGCCTGCGGCTCGCCTGTACCCACCTGGTCATAGATGGTAATGACGTCATTCGGCGTACCGGTGCCACTCAGGACCGGACGCGGATCGTTGGTGGATTCGCCATCCAGCACGGGTCCGGTGATCTGGCTTACGCTGTCTGTCACCGTTGGGGTTCCCGGTTGGGCAGGCGCGTCAGTATCAATGGTAATGGTCACCGGCGTGGACGGCGCGCTTTCGTTCCCGGCGCTGTCCTGGTTAGTGACCGTCAGGGAGAGATCGTAGGTGCCGTCAGGGAGCGGATCATCCGGCGTCCAGCTCCAGTTACCGTCGCCATCGATCTCGGCTTCACCAATTTTAGTAGCGCCATCGTAAATGTTCACGATATCCCCCGGCGTGCCCGAGCCGCTCAGGGTTGGCGTGGTATCCCGGGTGGTCTCCCCTGGATTCAGGGCCGTCCCCGGCGTGCCGCCGTCCGGGTTGACGGTGATCTCAGGAATATCCGGCGTTGCAGGCGCGGTCGTGTCGATCGCCAGTTCAAACGGCGGCGAAATGGTGGTGTTACCCGCCTCATCCGTTGCGTGGACCGTCAGCGAGTGCGGGCCGTCCGTCAGCGGCGTGGTTGGCGTAAAGCTCCAGCCGCCGCTGCCGTCGAGCACCGCCGTGCCGAGCAGGGTGGTTCCGTCATAGATCGTGATGGTGGTGCCGTCCGGTGCGGTTCCCTGCAACTGCGGCAGCGTGTCGTCGGTGGTGTCCCCGCTGTTAAGCGGAAGCTGCACGGGCCCCACGTTATCGGAGACGGTGTCAATGGTGGCCGCTGGTGGCGGGGTGGTATCGACGGTAAGGGTAAAGCCGGCTGATGGTGCGCTGGCGTTACCGGCCGCATCGCTCGCGACGACGGTGAACGTATGCTGCCCGTTCACTAATGGGGTAGCAGGTGTGAAGGTCCATGCGCCACCGCTGTTAACAACGGCAGTACCAATATCCTGTCCGTCCAGGCGGATCGTCACGGTGGAGCCCGGCTCACCGGTACCGTTCAGCGTCGGGAGCGTGTCGTTGGTAGTTTCATTGGTGTCGAGCGCACCCGTGCGGCCCGGTACGTCATCAATGACCTGCGTAATGGCCGGCGCGCCCGGCGCGGCGGTATCCACCGTGATGCTCCAGGTGTTCGATGTCCCGCTGAGGTTATTATTGGCGTCAACCGCCGTCGCCGTCAGCACGTGCCCGCCGTCCGGTAGCGCGGTTTCCAGCGTGATGGACCACTGACCGTTCGCCGAAACCAGCGCGGTGCCAAGCACGGTAGTACCGCTGTAGAGGGTGATGGTGGTGCCAGGCTCGCCCGTTCCGTTGATGGTTGGCGTGTTGTCGTTGGTGAGACCGTTCTGGCTGACAGGACCGGTGACGCCTGGGGCATCATCCACCACGCCCGTGATGACAGGGGTTTGTGCCGCGGTGATGTCCGGCGCGTCAAACGGCGCGGTCGGGCCGGTGTTTCCGGCGGTATCGGTGGCATCGGCGGTCAGGGCTTCGCCGTTGGCTTTCGGCGGGATCAGTTCAACGCTGAAATTCCCCTGATCGTCGGCGACCGCTTCCCCGACCTTCACGCCATTTTCACGAATGGTGACGGTACTGCCCGGCTCGGCTGTACCGGTTACGGTGGTGCCGTCGGCAGAGATCACCACGTTTTCCGGCGCCAGCGGTGGGGTGCTGTCTGGCGCGTCGGCAAAGCCAGACGGGCTGGTGTTACCGCTGCCGTCGGTGGCCGTCACTTCAAG
>NZ_QFRV01000194.1:0-2544 GCF_004136805.1 Enterobacter cloacae complex sp. GF14B | reverse complement strand
AACATTTTGTATTCCTCAAATAGATCCAATTATTATCAAGGATAATCTTTCTCTTGGTCTCATCCGGCATGGTGCATACAATTGGCCGTTCTCCCGAGAGAGAGAGAGAGAGAGAGAGAGAGAGAGAGAGAGAGAGAGAGAGAGAGAGAGAGAGAGAGAGAGAGAGAGAGAGAGAGAGAGAGAGAGAGAGAGAGATGGTGCTCGGGCTGATTTGAAATGTATCGGCAATGATTAAGCAAACACAATTATATCTGTAAGAAAGAGAGGGAAGGGGGAAGGGGGTGCTTGTTGCACTAATGCCTTCTTACCAATCTGTCATGACCAATCAAAGTGAGATTAGTATTTGTTCAACATAGCTTGCGTAAATTTCACCACAACACATCACAAGAAAAGCCACCCCAATCACTATCTTAAGGCTAGGGGAGTCCTCTCCACCCTGTCGCCCTCTTACAGTATGTGGGATTTATGGCTAGATTGATGACAACACCAGAGACAAGCTATCAACAACTTAACAAAAAAACACCAAGACACTTACGCATCATTGTTGTCCATTACTTCACGTTGGAAGGGAGACAAAGTATCCAAGCTTAGTCCAAATCCACCCTCCTTGATTCAGCAAATGTTGGGCTTACACTAGTAGGAGAAATGATAGATTTCCTACTCTCAATTGAATGATCACTCTCTCTCTTACAATGGCATAGAGTTCCCTTGCTAATCCCCTATTACAACACATGCACATGCATAAGACAATGAGCTTCCACTCAAGAGCTCCTTCTAGAGAGGTTGAGCTTGGCTTCTCAAGCTATAGCATAGTGCTCTTGCTTATGGCTCCCCCTTTTGTGCTAGCTACACCCTCCTTTTATAGCAATTTTGAAGGCTAGGGTTACTCCTCTAACCATGGTTGGGTTAGATTTTCAGCAATTTATCTAATTTCTTTTGCTTGGAATTATCAAGAAGTTGGTGGGGAAAGAGAGAGGAGAGAAATGGAGGTGATAGGACTTTTCATAGTGGGTTAGTGTTAGTAGAGTTAGTATTAATTTACAAATGGAATTGGATATTTACAATGGGAGTATCCATGTAGGATACAAATAAGGAAGAAAAACTCTTAAGAGGTAAGAAAAGGTGGATTTCTTACAAGGTTGATGCTCCAAGTGTCTTGAGTAGGGCCAATTTTGACGCTTGTTGACGGTCCACTAGCTTTGACGGTACATTTTTTCTCCACTCTTGACCTTCCTTGAGAGACAAGGTAATTGAAGCTGAGTAATCAACCACCATGATGCTGTCTTTTAAGAGAAGAGGCTGAATTTTGTGGTTTTTTTGATAGATATGGGTAATTTGGAGGAGGAAAAATGAGACTAGGTGGTCAATTTTGGAATGGAATTGTGTGTGGGAGGTATGAGTTCACCATGGTTTCTCTTATTCTTCAAGGTTGAGGAGAAGGTGAGTAGGGTGCAGAGAGGAGTGGTGAGAGAGGTGGGGATGATGAGTGGAGAAGTGTGTGTGAAAGAGGAAAATGATAAAGTGGAAGAGAGAGTGTGGCTGCATAGCATGGGAAAACTGGGGTCCACTAATAAAATCATAGCTCACAGCTCGTAGCTCAAAAAAATATGAAACAATTTGAGGCAAAAGTTCAGCCCACGAGCTACAACTTTTGTTTGTATCACCTTTTCAAATTCGGAGAGCAAGTGAACTTTAAAAATTCAGCAAAACCGACCGTTTTTTTCCACTGCACAAGGTCCTTGTGGGGTCCTTCTTTGGATGATTCTTTTGAATACCTCCAAGAGTGAGCCCTCCATATTGCATGTATGCATGACACCTACCCTTGACCTTATTTGGTAGGTCTATAATTGAAGATATTGTTGAGATCATGATATAAGTGAATAGTACAACTAAGAAAATCAAATATTGAGGGGTCTAAAAAAATATGTACATGTCAAATATAAATAATATAGGTGGAAAAAATATAAAGGGGTCAAAATAAATCTCTCTCATTATAAGTCTACCATAAAAAGATGAATATTTTTGGTGGTCTAATTTATGAGAGTAATAGAGAATAGATGTAGGAAGGAAAAAATCACAATAGTGAAAAAATATACACATAAATAAAACTAGTTTTTTTGGATTTTTGTTGGGATGGAGTTACACCAAAAATAAGAGAAGCTTGCATGAAATTATTTTTATATGGAATAAAGAGTATGCAAAATGGTAAGAAAAAATATGGTAATGGTGAGTCAATGTACATAGCATAAATAACACACACATAAGTAGAAATATTTAAATAAATACCAAAATAATTATGAAAAATCCTTATATTTAGGCCCTATATACAATGAAATATTTACACACAAAGAAGGCCATAATATACTTCTCTTTTTAAATTTTTTTGGCTCAACTAGCCTAGTGACTAGCTAATTGAAGGTTTTTAAGAAGATATGGAGAAAGTCCCCTAACTCACAGACGCCTATGTACAATGAAATGGTAGGGATAGCCACAGTGTTTGGGTGATTTTGGTAGGGTGAGCTAGCTCACTATGGCAATTTGGAT
>NZ_QFRV01000018.1:0-63633 GCF_004136805.1 Enterobacter cloacae complex sp. GF14B | reverse complement strand
GTGCTGGCGCGGCGGGCAAACCAGGGGGCCTGCGCCGGGATCGCCAGATCCTGTTCCATCACCCCGACCAGCATGTCGCGTTTGCGGCCAAAGCCTTTGGTTTTCCGCATGGTAAACCCCGCCTCCTGCAACCCACGACGGACAAAGCCCGCGGAGGTGAAGGTAGCAAGCGTCGCGCCCGGGCGCGCCAGACGTGCCATGGCGCTGAACAGGTGCGGGCTCCACATGTCCGGGTTTTTAGCGGGCGCAAAACCGTCCAGGAACCAGGCGTCCACTTTCTGATTCATTGAGTCATCAAGCTTATCGGTCAGGTCGTTAATATCGCCCAGCCACAGGTCGAGGGTGACGCGTCCGTCATCCAGAATCAGACGATGACAGCCGCCGATAGCCGGTGGCCACTGGGTCTGAAGCTGTTCCGCCCAGTGGGCAAGCTCCGGCCAGCGCTGATGGGCAAGCCGCAGATCGTGCGCGGTAAGCGGAAATTTTTCGAAACTGATGAAATGTAATCTTTGTAAGGTAGCCTCGGGGTATGCAGCGCGAAAACAATCGAATGCCTGCCAGAGGGTCAGAAAATTCAGCCCGGTGCCGAAACCGCTCTCCGCCACGACGAACAGCCTGCGCGGATGCTCAGGGAAGCGGGTGCCGAGATGATTTCCGTCGAGGAAAACATAGCGCGTCTCTTCCAGTCCGTTATCATTAGAAAAGTAGACGTCATCAAAATCTCGGGAAACAGGTGTACCCTCAGCGTTGAATTCGAGGTTGGCAGGTTGTATGGCGTTTTGTTTCACGTAAGTTACTCGTCCGACAGGCAGTGGCACGATCTTAGCGATGTGAGCCCATCGGTGCAAATTTCCACAGAAAATGGCTGATCGGACTTGTTCGGCGTACAAGTGTACGCTATTGTGCGACTCGAAACTTTTTATAGTGCGACTTACAGAGGTATTGAATGAAACGTGCAGTGATTACTGGCCTGGGCATCGTTTCCAGCATCGGTAATAACCAGCAGGAAGTCCTGGCATCTCTGCGTGAAGGACGCTCCGGGATCACTTTCTCTGAAGAGTTTAAAGATTCTGGAATGCGTAGCCACGTATGGGGTAACGTTAAACTGGACACCACCGGTTTAATTGACCGTAAAGTGGTTCGTTTCATGAACGATGCCTCTATCTACGCCTATCTTTCCATGCAGGAAGCGATCAAGGATTCTGGTCTGAGCGAAGACGTTTACCAGAACAACCCACGCGTGGGCCTGATTGCAGGTTCCGGCGGTTCTTCTAAAGCTCAGGTGTTCGGTGCTGACGCCATGCGCAGCCCGCGCGGCCTGAAAGCGGTCGGTCCATATGTTGTGACCAAAGCCATGGGTTCAGCGGTTTCCGCGTGCCTGGCAACGCCGTTCAAAATCCACGGTGTGAACTACTCCATCAGCTCCGCATGTGCGACCTCCGCACACTGTATCGGTAATGCGGTTGAGCAGATCCAACTGGGCAAACAGGACATCGTATTTGCTGGCGGTGGCGAAGAGCTGGGCTGGGAAATGGCCTGTGAGTTCGACGCGATGGGCGCACTGTCCACTAAATACAACGAAACGCCAGACAAAGCGTCCCGTACTTATGATGCACACCGCGACGGTTTTGTTATCGCTGGCGGCGGCGGTATGGTTGTGGTTGAAGAGCTGGAACACGCGCTGGCGCGTGGCGCGCACATCTATGCTGAGATCGTGGGCTACGGCGCAACGTCTGACGGCGCTGACATGGTTGCTCCATCCGGTGAAGGCGCGGTGCGCTGCATGAAGATGGCGATGCACGGTGTTGATACTCCAATCGACTACCTGAACTCCCACGGCACCTCAACGCCGGTAGGCGACGTGAAAGAGCTGGGTGCGATCCGTGAAGTGTTCGGCGACAACAGCCCGGCTATCTCTGCAACCAAAGCCATGACCGGTCACTCTCTGGGCGCGGCGGGCGTACAGGAAGCGATCTACTCTCTGCTGATGCTGGAAAACGGCTTTATCGCGCCAAGCATCAACATCGAAGAGATGGACGAGCAGGCGGCTGGCCTGAACATCGTGACTGAAACCACCGAACGTGAGCTGACGACCGTTATGTCCAACAGCTTCGGTTTCGGCGGCACTAACGCCACGCTGGTGATGCGTAAGCTGAAAGCGTAAGCGTTTGAAGGTATAGTAGAAGGGAGCCGCGCGGCTCCCTTTTTTTATGCCTGAACACGGAGTTATGCATGAAGGCTGTTACCCCTGAGAAGAACGCTCCTTCCGGGAACCTTTCCCTTTTCCGCATCGCCTTTGCGGTGTTTCTGACCTATATGACCGTTGGCCTGCCGCTGCCGGTGATCCCCTTGTTCGTTCACCAGGAGCTGGGCTATGGCAACACCATGGTCGGCATTGCGGTGGGCATTCAGTTTTTAGCGACGGTATTAACCCGGGGCTACGCCGGTCGCCTGGCGGATCAGCACGGCGCAAAACGCTCGGCGTTGCAGGGCATGTTTGCCTGCGGGCTGGCGGGGGGAGCCTGGCTGCTGGCGGCGCTGTTGCCAATAGATGCAGCGTATAAATTCGCGCTGCTGGTGGTAGGGCGCCTGATCCTCGGCTTTGGCGAAAGCCAGCTGCTGACCGGCACCCTGACCTGGGGAATGGGGCTGGTGGGACCTGCGCGTTCCGGAAAAGTGATGTCCTGGAACGGGATGGCGATTTACGGCGCGCTGGCGGCAGGCGCGCCGCTGGGGCTGCTGATCCACAGCCAGTTTGGTTTTGCGGCGCTGGCAGGCACCACCATGGTATTGCCGCTGCTGGCGTGGGCGTTTAACGGTTCGGTGCGTAAGGTGCCCGCCCATAAAGGCGAGCGTCCTTCGCTGTGGAGCGTGGTGGGGCAAATCTGGCAGCCGGGGCTCGGGCTGGCGCTTCAGGGGGTGGGCTTCGCGGTTATTGGTACCTTTGTCTCCCTCTATTTCATGAGCCGCGGCTGGGCGATGGCGGGCTTTACGCTGACGGCCTTTGGCGGCGCGTTTGTATTGATGCGCGTGCTGTTTGGCTGGATGCCGGATCGCTTTGGCGGCGTGAAGGTGGCCGTGGCGTCACTTGTCATTGAGACCGTGGGGCTGGTACTGCTCTGGCAGGCGCCGTCCGCATCCGTTGCGCTGCTGGGTGCGGCGTTAACCGGCTGCGGCTGCTCGCTGATCTTCCCGGCGCTGGGCGTTGAAGTGGTGAAGCGCGTGGCTCCGCAGGTGCGCGGCACGGCGCTGGGCGGCTATGCGGCGTTTCAGGATATCTCATACGGCATCACCGGGCCGCTGGCGGGGCTGCTTGCAACGTCGTTTGGCTATCCTTCCGTATTTCTCGCCGGTGCGGTGTCAGCGGTGGTGGGGATTGTGGTGACGATGGTGGCGTTTCGCAAGCGGTAGTATGTTGCCGGGTGGCGGCTTCGCCTTACCCGGCCTACGGTTCGAGCCGTTGTAGACCCGGTAAGCGAAGCGCCACCGGGCAAATCCTCACGCAACCAGCCAGAAAATCGCCAGCGCAATCACCAACGCGATCAACATCAATCCCGGACGGGCAGAAAGCGTTTTGAACGTATCAACTACGGGGGCAAACAGCGGGTTGTAGATCGGCTGAATGTTTCTTACCTCCGGCACGCCGCCTTCCCGCTCGGCGCGGCGAACGAAGATCTGATTGAGCACATCCTGCACCTGGGCGGTGGTCAGCACCGTTTGCGGCGTAGCCTGCCAGCTCTGCTGAGCGTAATCCCGGATCGTATCGAACTCGTGCGGTTCCAGCGGTTGTTTCAGCGCCGCCTGTACGCTGTGCAGGGTCGGGGCGCTCTGGGTGCTGAGCGTCTGACGCGCCTGGAGCCAGGTGACCAGATGGGTAAACTGTTTTGCCGGGATCATCTCGCCCGCTTTCACACCGGAAAGTTCCAGCATGGATTGCCAGATAAGCTTTGTTGGTTCGCCGGTTGCGGCAGCCAGCTTAGTGACCATCTGCTTGAGCGTATTATGCTCCGCAGGCTGCAATGGCCGTTCTGTAGACGGGCGCTGTTGCGGCTGCGGGATAGAAAGCTGATTGCTTTGCAGCAGGGTCAACACGGTTTTCAGCTGTTCCGGCGAAAGCTGGCTCAGGGCGGTATGACCGTACTGTTGACGGATAAAATCACTCACCGCCTGGCGATTATTCCCCTGGCCCAACAGCTCGGTCAGCTGCGAGATAATCTGGCGGGTGGTATGTTGCTGCTGTGCGCTGGTAAGACGCTGGTTCAGGTTTTGTTCGGCGGCAGGGAAATGGCGCGACTGTAGCGGCGCATCGTTTCTGACGCCCAAATCGTGCTTCACGCCGGCCCACACCTCTGCGTTTTGCTGTGAGGTCAACGCAATAAGACGCGTGATCAGACGCTCCAGTACGGTGCGTTGCTGCGTGGAGAGCGGTTGTTCGCCTGGCGTGTTGGGCGTTACGGGGCCTTCACCCGGAGGGCGCGGAGGCGTACCTGAAATGGGCTGCATCGTCAAAAATCCTTAAAGTCAAACTCTGCGTAACCGGGCGGAGATATATGCCCGGCGGCGAGATTATGGCACACTTGGCAGGTTTACTTCCTCTCAAACAGGTACTCAGACGTGAAAATCCTCGTTGATGAAAATATGCCTTACGCCCGTGAGCTGTTCAGCCGCCTGGGTGAGGTTAAGGCTGTCCCTGGTCGCCCGATTCCGGTCAGCGAACTGGACGATGCAGACGCCCTGATGGTGCGCTCGGTGACTAAAGTAAATGAGGCGCTGCTCACCGGCAAAGGGGTTAAATTTGTCGGGACGGCAACGGCCGGGACCGATCATGTGGATGACCAGTGGCTTAAGCAAGCGGGGATTGGTTTTTCCGCGGCGCCAGGCTGTAACGCCATTGCCGTCGTGGAATATGTTTTCTCCTCGCTATTGATGCTGGCCGAGCGCGATGGTTTTACGCTGAAAGACCGCACCGTCGGGATTGTGGGGGTGGGCAACGTGGGCGGACGTCTGCAAAAGCGTCTGGAAGCCTGGGGAATCCGCACCCTGCTGTGCGATCCGCCGCGTAAGGATAACGGTGATGAAGGCGACTTCCGCACACTGGATGAGCTGGTCGACGAGTGCGACGTCATCACCTTCCATACGCCGCTCTTTAAAGATGGGCCGTATAAGACCCTGCACCTGGCCGACGAAAAGCTGATCCGCCGTCTCAAGGCTGGCACTATTCTGATAAATGCCTGCCGGGGACCGGTGGTGGATAACGCGGCGCTGCTGGCATGTCTCGACGAAGGACAAGAGCTTAGCGTCGTGCTGGACGTCTGGGAGCCAGAGCCTGATCTCAACGTCGCATTGCTGGATAAGGTAGACGTGGGTACCGCACATATCGCGGGTTATACCCTTGAAGGCAAAGCGCGTGGCACAACCCAGGTGTTTGAGGCTTACAGCGCCTTTATCGGCCATCCGCAGCAGGTGGCGCTGGATACGCTGCTGCCCGCCCCGGAATTTGGCCGCATTACCCTTCATGGCCTGCTGGATGAGGCAACGCTGAAAAGACTGGTGCATTTGGTGTATGATGTGCGCCGCGATGACGCGCTGCTGCGAAAAGTGGCGGGTATTCCGGGTGAGTTTGACAAGCTACGCAAAAATTACCTTGAGCGCCGCGAGTGGTCTTCCCTGTATGTCATGTGCGATGACGCGTCAGCGGCGGGGCTGCTGCATAAACTGGGATTTAACGCCGTTCACCACCCGGCACGTTAATGTCTTCTTAATGCTCCCTGTCGGATGTTCCGGCAGGGACGCTTTTTATTTCTGGAGTAAACCACCATGTCTGAAGGCTGGAACATTGCCATTTTGGGTGCCACTGGCGCCGTGGGCGAAGCCCTGCTTGAAACCCTTGCTGAGCGTCAGTTCCCGGTGGGTGAGATTTACGCACTGGCGCGTACCGACAGCGCAGGAGAACAGCTGCGTTTCGGCGGGAAATCCTTGATGGTGCAGGACGCCGCCGCGTTTGACTGGACGCAGGCTCAGCTGGCGTTTTTTGCCGCAGGTGCGCAAGCCACGGCGTCTTACATTGAAGAAGCGACAAATTCAGGCTGTCTGGTGATCGACCTGAGCGGCCTGTTCTCCCTGGAGCCGGATGTGCCGCTGGTGGTGCCGGACGTCAACCCGTTTGTGCTGGCTGACTACCGCAACCGCAACATCATTGCAGTACCGAACAGCCTCACCAGCCAGCTGCTGACCGCGCTGAAGCCGCTGATCGACGACGGTGGCCTGTCGCGTATTTCCGTGACCAGCCTGCTGTCAGCCTCCGCTAACGGCAAAAAAGCCGTAGACGCACTGGCAGGGCAGAGCGCGAAGCTGCTGAACGGTATCCCGATCGACGAAGATGATTTCTTTGGCCGCCAGCTGGCGTTCAACATGCTGCCGCTACTGCCGGATCGTGAAGGTTCGGTGCGGGAAGAGCGTCGTATCGTCGATGAAGCACGCAAAATTTTGCAGGATGACGGGCTGATGATCTCCGCGAATGTCGTGCAGTCTCCGGTCTTTTACGGCCACGCGCAGATGGTCGGGTTTGAAGCCCTGCGTCCGCTGGCGGCTGAAGAAGCCCGCGACGCGTTTGGCCGCGGAGAGGACATTGTCCTGTCCGAAGAGAGCGAATTCCCGACGCAGGTGGGCGACGCCACCGGCAGCGCGCATCTCTCTGTGGGCTGTGTGCGTAACGATTACGGTATGCCTGAGCAGGTGCAGTTCTGGTCTGTTGCCGACAACGTGCGTTTCGGCGGCGCGCTGATGGCGGTCAAAATCGCGGAAAAACTGGTGCAGGAGTATCTGTACTGATGTCAGATGTGGAACAAAAGCCGGTCCACAGAATTGCCCTCGGCATTGAATACGATGGCAGTAAATACTATGGCTGGCAGCGGCAGAATGAGGTGCGCAGCGTCCAGGAGAAGCTGGAGAAAGCGCTCTCTCAGGTAGCGAATGAACCGATAAGCGTCTTCTGCGCGGGCCGCACCGATGCCGGCGTTCACGGCACGGGGCAGGTGGTGCATTTTGACACCACCGCCGTGCGCAAAGACGCGGCCTGGACGCTGGGTGTAAATGCGAATTTGCCTGGTGACATTGCCGTGCGTTGGGTGAAAGCTGTGCCGGATGATTTTCACGCGCGTTTCAGCGCGACGGCGCGGTGCTACCGTTATGTCATCTATAACCAGCGCCTGCGCCCGGCGGTGTTAAGCCAGGGCGTGACGCATTTTTATGAACCGCTGGATGCAGAACGTATGCAGCGTGCGGCGCAGTGTCTGATTGGAGAGAATGATTTTACGTCGTTTCGTGCGGTGCAGTGTCAGTCCCGTACGCCGTGGCGTAACGTCATGCACATTAACGTCAGTCGGTATGGCGCGTATGTGGTGGTGGATATCAAAGCCAATGCCTTTGTACATCATATGGTGCGGAATATTGTGGGCAGCCTGATGGAAGTGGGCGCCGGACACCAGCCGGAGAGCTGGATTGCAGAACTGCTTGCAGCGAAGGACAGAACGCTTGCGGCAGCAACGGCGAAAGCGGAAGGGCTGTATCTGGTTTCGGTGGATTATCCGGACCGGTTCGACCTGCCAAAACCGCCAATGGGCCCGCTGTTTTTAGCGGACTAAACAAAGGTGCAATTAGGGCTTAGACAATATGGACGTAATACGTTTTCTGATTGATTTCATCCTGCATATTGATGTTCACCTGGCGGAGCTGGTCGCGCAGTACGGCGTCTGGGTTTACGCCATTCTGTTCCTCATTCTGTTCTGTGAAACCGGCCTTGTGGTTACGCCGTTCCTGCCTGGAGATTCACTGCTGTTCGTGGCGGGCGCGTTATCCGCACTGCCAACGAATGACCTGAATGTCCATCTGATGGTCGTCCTGATGATCATCGCCGCGATTGTTGGTGATGCGGTCAACTACACCATCGGGCGGGTGTTTGGCGAGCGGTTGTTCAGTAATCCGGACTCGAAGATTTTCCGCCGCAGTTATTTAGATAAGACCCATGCGTTCTATGAGCGCCATGGCGGTAAGACCATTATCCTTGCCCGTTTTGTGCCTATTGTGCGTACATTTGCACCGTTTGTGGCGGGAATGGGTCACATGTCCTATCGTCATTTTGCCATGTACAACGTGGTGGGCGCGCTGCTGTGGGTGCTGCTGTTCACCTATGCAGGCTACCTGTTTGGCGATCTGCCGGTGGTTCAGGAAAACCTTAAGTTACTGATTGTAGCGATTATTGTGCTTTCCGTACTGCCTGGCGTCATCGAAATTATCCGTCACAAACGCGCGGCGGCAAAGCAAGCGAAGTAAATGCACGCTGGCGGTTCGACCACTTTTTTATCCAAAGTTTCGGGCTGTTATGTTTTAATGTGCAACATTCATGGTCTGTTGGAGGCAAAAATGGCATTATTCGCCTCTTACAGCAAAACTGGCATACGACCAGGTTCAGGCAGAAAGGTTATCAATGAGCTGGATTGAACGAATTAAAAGCAACATTACCCCAACGCGTAAAGCGAGCATTCCTGAAGGGGTATGGACGAAGTGTGATAGCTGCGGCCAGGTTCTGTATCGCGCAGAGCTGGAACGCAATCTTGAGGTGTGTCCGAAGTGTGACCACCATATGCGTATGTCGGCGCGCAACCGCCTGCATAGCCTGCTGGACGAAGGTTCTCTGGTAGAACTGGGCAGCGAACTGGAGCCAAAAGATGTGCTCAAGTTCCGCGACTCCAAAAAATACAAAGATCGTCTGGCCTCTGCGCAGAAAGAGACCGGCGAGAAAGACGCGCTAATCGTCATGAAAGGCACCCTGCATGAAATGCCGGTGGTTGCCGCCGCGTTTGAGTTCTCCTTTATGGGCGGCTCAATGGGCTCCGTGGTCGGCGCGCGTTTCGTGCGTGCCGTTGAGCAGGCGCTGGAAGACAACTGCCCGCTGATCTGCTTCTCCGCCTCCGGTGGCGCACGTATGCAGGAAGCGCTGATGTCCCTGATGCAGATGGCGAAAACCTCTGCGGCGCTGGCGAAAATGCAGGAGCGCGGTCTGCCGTACATTTCGGTACTGACCGACCCAACCATGGGCGGCGTTTCTGCAAGCTTCGCCATGCTGGGCGACCTGAACATCGCGGAGCCAAAAGCGCTGATCGGCTTTGCCGGTCCTCGCGTTATCGAGCAGACCGTACGTGAGAAACTGCCGCCGGGCTTCCAGCGCAGTGAGTTCCTCATTGAGAAAGGCGCTATCGATATGATCGTCCGCCGTCCGGAAATGCGCCTGAAACTGGCCAGCATTCTGGCGAAGCTGATGAATCTGCCAGCGCCTAACCCGGACGAGCCGCGCGAAGGCGTGGTGGTACCGGATCAGGAACCCGAGGCCTGATAACTGAAAAGGGCAGGGCCGAATGGCGCTGCCCTTTTGCTTTCTAAACCGTTAATGACAACCGGGCATCATGGAAAATAAAAGCATTCCTCAAGCCACGTCGCCCCTGGCCGCGTGGCTTTCTTATCTGGAAAACCTGCACAGTAAAACTATCGACATGGGCCTTGAGCGCGTAAGCCAGGTTGCCGCGCGTCTTGACGTGCTGGAACCCGCGCCTTTCGTGTTTACCGTCGCCGGCACTAACGGTAAAGGCACCACCTGCCGCACGCTGGAATCTGTCCTGATGGCGGCGGGGTACAAAGTTGGCGTTTACAGCTCGCCGCATCTGGTGCGCTATACCGAGCGCGTGCGGGTGCAAAACACCGAGCTGGCGGAATCGGCCCATACGGCGTCGTTTGCCGCTATCGAAGCGGCGCGCGGCGAAACCTCATTAACCTATTTCGAATATGGCACCCTGTCGGCGCTGTGGCTGTTTAAGCAGGCGCAGCTGGACGTGGTGATCCTGGAAGTGGGGCTGGGCGGGCGTCTGGATGCCACCAATATGGTGGATGCGGATGTCGCCGTCGTCACCAGCATCGCGCTGGATCACACCGACTGGCTGGGCCCGGACCGCGAGAGCATTGGCCGTGAGAAGGCCGGTATTTTCCGGGCCAATAAGCCTGCCGTGGTAGGCGAACCGGACATGCCACATACCATCGCTGAGGTAGCGAAAGAGAAGGGCGCTCGTCTGCTGCGTCGCGGCGTGGACTGGCAGTATGAGGTGCAGGACAACGGCTGGCGCTTCAGCGATGCGCAGGGCGTGCTGGAGAGTCTGCCCCTGCCGCAGGTGCCACAGCCTAACGCGGCGACCGCGCTGGCGGCACTGCGCGCCAGCGGATTAGCGGTAAGCGAGCAGGCAATCCGCGATGGCATTCAGAACGCACTGTTACCAGGACGTTTTCAGATTGTGAGTGAGTCACCGCGTCTGATTCTGGATGTTGCACATAACCCGCATGCGGCGGCGTACCTCGCAGGACGTCTCAAATCGTTACCAAAAACCGGGCGCGTGCTGGCGGTTATCGGTATGCTTCATGATAAAGATATCGGCGGCACGCTGGCCTGCATGGAGAGTGTGGTCGATAGCTGGTATTGTGCTCCTCTGGAAGGGCCGCGCGGCGCGACTGCTGAGCAGTTGATGGAACATCTCGGCAAAGGCGAAATCTACAGCAGTGTGGTTTCGGCCTGGCGTGCCGCGATGGCGGAGGCTAAACCAGAAGATACCGTGCTGGTGTGTGGGTCATTCCACACGGTGGCACATGTCATGGAAGTGATGGACGCGGGGAGAACCGGTGGCGAGTAAGTTTCAGAACCGTTTAACAGGAACCATTGTGCTGGTCGCGCTCGGGGTGATTATTCTCCCGGGATTGCTCGACGGGCAGAAAAAGCATTACCAGGATGAATTTGCGGCCATTCCGCTGGTACCCAAACCGGGCGATCGCGACGAGCCCGATATGTTGCCAGCGGCAACGCAGGCGCTGCCTGCCCAGCCGCCAGAAGGCGCAGCGGAAGAGGTGCGCGCAGGTGATGCAGCCGCGCCGTCGCTCGATCCCTCGCGCCTGGCGACGAACAATAACATCGAGATTGATCCGGTGCCGGTAGAACAGCCTAAGCCTGTTGAGAAGCCGAAACCGGTGGAGAAGCCGCAGCCGAAACCGCAGCGGGATAAAGCGGCCGAGCAACTGGCAGCCGCTTCAGAAACGCCACCGCAGGCAAAACAGGACGCGGCCCCTACCGGCAAAGCCTATGTCGTTCAGCTCGGTGCGTTGAAAAATGCAGATAAGGTCAATGAGATCGTGAGTAAACTGCGCGGCGCGGGATACCGTGTTTATACTTCACCCACCACGCCGGTACAGGGTAAAATTACGCGTATCCTCGTGGGGCCGGATGCGTCGAAAGATAAGCTCAAAGGTTCGCTTGGCGAGCTGAAGCAAATCTCCGGCCTGAGCGGTGTGGTGATGAACTACAGCGCCAACTGATAGAAATTATCCCCTCACCCTGGCCCTCCCCCTAAAGGGGCGAGGGGTCGGTTTACTCCCTCTCCCTTGAGGGAGAGGGCCGAGGTGAGGGGGAGGCAGACGTTCACAGAAACGTCAAAGGTGCGGGGCGTTGAGCATTTTTTCAGCGCCTTTTTTATTTATGCGTGGGAAGGAAATCCCTACGCAAACGTTTTCTTTTTCTGTTAGAATTCGCCCCGAACTGGATGACAGGGCGTTTAATCGTGGGACACATATGGTCTGGATTGATTACGCCATCATTGCGGTGATTGGTTTTTCCTGTCTGGTTAGCCTGATCCGTGGCTTTGTTCGTGAAGCGTTATCGCTGGTAACCTGGGGTTGTGCTTTCTTTGTTGCCAGTCATTACTACACTTACCTGTCTGTCTGGTTCACGGGCTTTGAAGATGAACTGGTCCGAAACGGAATCGCCATCGCGGTGCTGTTTATCGCGACGCTGATTGTCGGCGCTATCGTCAATTACGTGATAGGTCAGCTGGTCGAGAAAACCGGTCTGTCAGGAACGGACAGGGTGCTCGGCATCTGTTTCGGCGCGTTGCGAGGCGTGCTCATTGTGGCCGCGATCCTGTTCTTCCTGGATACCTTTACCGGGTTCTCCAAAAGTGAAGACTGGCAAAAATCGCAGCTCATTCCGGAGTTCAGCTTCATCATCAGATGGTTCTTTGACTATCTGCAAAGCTCGTCGAGTTTCTTGCCCAGGGCATAAACCCTGAGATGTGGCTTAACGAGGAAAAGACGAATGTGCGGTATTGTCGGTATCGCCGGTTTCATGCCGGTAAACCAGTCGATTTATGACGCGTTAACGGTGCTTCAGCACCGTGGGCAGGATGCTGCGGGTATCATCACCATTGATGCAAACAACTGCTTCCGTTTACGCAAGGCGAACGGCCTGGTAAACGATGTATTTGAAGCCCGCCATATGCAGCGTCTGCAAGGTAATATGGGGATCGGTCACGTTCGTTATCCTACTGCTGGCAGTTCCAGCGCCTCTGAGGCTCAGCCTTTTTACGTTAACTCCCCGTATGGCATCACGCTTGCCCACAATGGCAATCTGACCAATGCCCACGAGCTGCGTAAAAAGCTGTTTGAAGAGAAACGTCGCCACATTAACACCACCTCTGATTCTGAAATCCTGCTCAATATCTTTGCCAGCGAGCTGGATAACTTCCGCCATTATCCGCTGGAAGCAGACAACATTTTTGCTGCCGTTGCCGCGACTAATCGCCAGATCCGTGGCGCGTATGCTTGCGTGGCGATGATCATCGGTCATGGCATGGTAGCCTTCCGCGATCCAAACGGCATTCGCCCGCTGGTGCTCGGCAAACGTGATCTCGGCGATGGCCGTTCCGAGTACATGGTTGCCTCCGAAAGCGTGGCGCTGGATACTCTGGGCTTCGAATTCCTGCGTGATGTCGCGCCAGGCGAAGCGGTCTACATCACTGAGAAGGGCCAGCTGTTTACCCGTCAGTGCGCCGACAATCCGGTGAGCAACCCGTGCCTGTTCGAATACGTTTACTTCGCGCGTCCGGACTCGTTCATCGACAAGATTTCCGTTTACAGCGCGCGCGTCAATATGGGGACGAAGCTGGGCGAGAAGATTGCCCGCGAGTGGGACGATCTCGACATCGACGTCGTCATCCCAATCCCTGAAACCTCCTGTGATATCGCGCTGGAGATTGCCCGTATTCTGGACAAGCCGTACCGTCAGGGCTTCGTGAAAAACCGCTACGTGGGCCGCACCTTTATCATGCCGGGCCAGCAGCTGCGTCGTAAGTCAGTACGTCGTAAGCTGAACGCTAACCGCGCCGAGTTCCGCGACAAGAACGTGCTGCTGGTGGACGACTCCATTGTGCGCGGCACGACGTCTGAGCAGATCATCGAGATGGCGCGTGAGGCCGGGGCGAAGAAAGTGTATCTTGCCTCCGCAGCGCCGGAAATTCGCTTCCCGAACGTGTATGGCATTGATATGCCAACCGCTAACGAGCTGATTGCTCACGGTCGTGAAGTAGACGAAATCCGGCAGATCATCGGTGCCGACGGTCTGATTTTCCAGGATCTGAACGATCTGATCGACGCGGTGCGCGCCGAGAACCCGGATATTCAGCAGTTCGAATGCTCGGTATTCAATGGGATCTACGTGACGAAAGACGTTGACCAGCAGTATCTCGACTATCTGGATTCTCTGCGTAACGACGATGCGAAAGCCGTCCAGCTGCAAAACGATCTCGAAAGCTTAGAGATGCACAACGAAGGTTGATGCGTATGCAGGTGAGGGCGCTCGCCCTCACTTGCAACTCCCAGTAAAATCCTGCACAGTCTGCCCTGAAATCAGCAAGGGCGAAAATCATGAAACGACTCATTGTAGGGATCAGCGGTGCCAGCGGCGCGATTTATGGCATCCGGCTGTTACAGGTGCTGCGTGACGTTGCAGGCGTAGAAACCCATCTGGTGATGAGCCAGGCGGCGCGTCAGACCCTCTCTCTTGAAACCGATCTCTCTCTGCGCGACGTTCAGGCCCTGTCTGACGTTGTCCACGATGCCCGCGATATCGCCGCCAGCATCTCTTCGGGCTCGTTTAAAACGGCCGGCATGGTTATTTTGCCCTGTTCGATTAAAACCCTTTCCGGCATTGTAAACAGCTATACCGACACGCTGGTGACGCGTGCAGCGGATGTGGTGCTGAAAGAGCGTCGTCCTCTGGTGCTCTGCGTGCGGGAAACGCCGCTGCACCTGGGACATCTGCGTTTAATGACGCAGGCAGCCGAACTGGGGGCCGTGATTATGCCGCCGGTCCCCGCGTTCTATCATCGTCCGCAAACGCTGGACGATGTCATCAACCAGACCGTTAACCGCGTGCTGGATCAGTTCGATATCGACCTGCCGGAAGATCTCTTTACCCGCTGGCAGGGGGCGTGAAGCTGTGCACAAACAAGGTGCATGGAAAGACAATTTGCCCTGTTTCAGGGCAAAACTGCAACCGCGATCATATCCTCGACATTTAATTCGCTTTTTCCTTTTTTCTCTTTCCGGTTCGTTCGGCAGACCTGCTATCTTTCACCATTAAGGCAGTATCGCAACGTTTTATTAACATATTTAACGTCGTAGTTTTATCCCGACGACAATGTGGCATAAGACCTGCAAGAGCAGCCTGCAACACAACACACAACATAAACCATAATAAAATCACGGTTCTTGAGGGTAAATGTATGAAGAAGACGGTTCTGGCTCTGTCTTTGCTCGTGGGCTTGAGTGCGGCAGCAAGTAGCTATGCAGCGCTTCCACAGACAGTTCGTATCGGTACAGACGCAACCTATGCGCCATTCTCCTCCAAGGATGCGAAAGGCGACTTCGTGGGGTTTGATATCGATCTGGGAAATGAGATGTGCAAACGCATGGAAGTGAAATGCACATGGGTGGGCAGTGACTTTGACGCGCTGATCCCGTCGCTGAAAGCCAAGAAAATTGATGCCATTATCTCTTCTCTCTCCATCACGGAAAAACGTCAGCAGGAGATCGCCTTCTCTGAGAAGCTCTACGCTGCCGACTCACGTCTGATTGCCGCGAAAGGCTCGCCAATCCAGCCGACCATCGACTCGCTGAAAGGCAAACATGTTGGCGTGCTTCAGGGCTCGACCCAGGAAGGTTACGCCAATGCTAACTGGCGCGAGAAGGGCGTCGATGTTGTGGCTTACCAGAACCAGGATCTGATCTACTCTGACCTGGCGGCAGGCCGTCTGGATGCGGCGTTTCAGGATGAAGTCGCCGCGAGCGAAGGCTTCCTGAAACAGCCTGCGGGTAAAGAGTACGCCTTTGCCGGCCCGTCGGTAAAAGACAAAAAATACTTTGGCGACGGTACCGGTATTGGCCTGCGTAAGGATGATACCGAGCTGAAAGCCGCCTTCGACAAAGCGTTTAATGAGCTGCGTAAAGACGGTACCTACGACAAACTGGCGAAGAAATACTTCGATTTCAACGTCTACGGTGATTAATGCCTGAAATAGATGCACTGAAGTGGTGCATCTCTGCGGGGTTATGTTCCAGCATGGTGCAACGCATGCACCATGCTGGATCGCTGTGTGCATAGTTAAGCATTTATAATGCAAAAATTCCCGTACAAAGGCATTAATCTTTGCCTGAATGAGGGGATTAATGGCACATTAACAACACCCCGTCGTCGTAAAAATCTCGTATTAAGACAGTTTGTTGAGGACAGATATGAAAAAACTGGTGTTGTCACTTTCTCTGGTACTGGCTTTTTCCAGCGCCACCGCGGCATTCGCAGCAATTCCGCAGAAAATTCGTATTGGAACTGACCCAACCTATGCACCTTTCGAATCGAAGAATGCGAAGGGAGAACTGGTCGGTTTTGACATCGATCTGGCTAACGAGCTGTGCAAACGCATTAAAGTGCAATGTACCTACGTTGAAAACCCGCTGGATGCGCTGATCCCGTCCCTGAAAGCGAAGAAAATTGACGTGATCATGTCCTCCCTGTCCATCACTGAAAAACGTCAGCAGGAGATTGCCTTCACGGACAAACTCTACGCGGCGGACTCACGTCTGGTGGTGGCGAAATCCTCTGACATTCAGCCAACCCTTGAATCTCTGAAAGGCAAACGCGTGGGCGTGTTGCAGGGTACTACGCAGGAAACCTACGGCAACGAGCACTGGGCGCCAAAGGGGATTGAAATTGTCTCTTACCAGGGTCAGGAAAACATCTACGCAGACCTGACGGCAGGCCGCATTGATGCAGCATTCCAGGATGAAGTGGCGGCAAGCGAAGGCTTCCTGAAACAGCCTGTGGGTAAAGATTACAAGTTCGGCGGTCCGTCCATTAAGGACGAAAAACTCTTTGGCGTTGGCACCGGTATGGGCCTGCGTAAAGAAGACAACGAACTGCGTGAAGCCCTGAACAAAGCGTTCGCCGAGATGCGCGCGGACGGCACCTATGACAAGCTGGCGAAAAAGTACTTCGATTTTAATGTTTACGGCGGCTAATCGCCCCGTCTGATAACGTGCGGCCCCTCCCGTTCCGGGAGGGGAAAAGACACGGTTCCACCACTCACGAGACGACAGGGCACGCGGTATGCTGTACGGATTTTCTGGCGTTATTTTACAGGGCGCGCTTGTCACCCTTGAGCTGGCTATCAGCTCCGTGGTGCTGGCGGTGCTGATAGGCCTGGCGGGCGCGGGGGCAAAATTATCCGCCAACAGACCGCTGGCGCTGATATTTGAAGGCTATACCACGCTGATTCGCGGCGTGCCTGACCTGGTGCTGATGCTGCTGATCTTTTACGGCCTGCAAATCGCACTTAACGGCGTGACGGATGCCATCGGCATGGAGCAGATCGATATCGACCCGATGGTGGCCGGTATTATTACCCTTGGTTTTATCTACGGTGCCTATTTCACTGAGACTTTCCGCGGCGCTTACATGGCCGTGCCGAAAGGGCATATTGAAGCGGCGACCGCCTACGGTTTTACCTCCTCACAAACGTTTCGCCGGATCATGTTCCCGGCCATGATGCGCTACGCGCTGCCGGGCATCGGGAACAACTGGCAGGTTATTCTCAAGGCAACGGCGCTGGTCTCCCTGCTGGGTCTGGAAGATGTGGTGAAGGCCACGCAGCTGGCAGGTAAAAGCACCTGGGAACCGTTCTATTTTGCGGTGGTTTGCGGCGTAATCTATCTGGTCTTTACGACCGTCTCCAATGGTGTGCTGCTTCTGCTCGAACGTCGCTACTCCGTGGGTGTGAAGAGGGCTGACCTGTGATTGAGATTATTCAGGAGTACTGGAAATCCCTGCTTTGGACAGATGGCTACCGCTTTACTGGCGTGGCGATCACGCTGTGGCTGCTGATCTCCTCGGTGGTAATGGGCGGCATTCTGGCGGTGTTTCTCGCCATTGGCCGCGTGTCGAACAATAAATTTATTCAGTTCCCTATCTGGCTGTTCACCTACGTGTTTCGCGGTACGCCGCTGTACGTACAGCTGCTGGTGTTCTATTCCGGGATGTACACGCTGGAGATCGTGAAAGGCACCGAGATGCTGAACGCGTTCTTCCGCAGCGGTCTGAACTGTACGGTGCTGGCACTGACCCTCAATACCTGCGCCTATACCACCGAGATCTTCGCCGGGGCCATCCGTTCTGTGCCGCACGGTGAGATCGAGGCGGCGCGCGCGTACGGCTTCTCGTCCGTGAAGCTCTACCGCTGTATTATTCTGCCTTCGGCGCTGCGTATTGCGCTGCCGGCGTACAGCAACGAAGTGATTTTAATGCTGCATTCGACGGCACTGGCGTTTACCGCCACGGTACCGGATCTGTTAAAGATTGCCCGCGATATTAACTCTGCCACCTACCAGCCGTTTACGGCGTTTGGCATTGCAGCAGTGCTCTATTTGATCATTTCTTACGTCCTGATCAGCCTGTTCCGTAAGGCTGAAAAACGCTGGTTGCAGCATATAAAACCGTCGACGCACTGAGAATTTATGATGGCTGAGAACAAATTAAACGTAATTGATTTGCACAAGCGCTACGGCGAACATGAAGTGCTGAAAGGGGTGTCGCTGGAGGCTAACGCGGGCGACGTGATCAGTATTATCGGCTCATCAGGTTCGGGTAAAAGTACCTTCCTGCGCTGCATCAACTTCCTCGAAAAGCCGAGCGAAGGGTCGATTGTGGTGAGCGGACAGAACATCAACATGGTCCGTGATAAAGACGGCCAGCTTAAAGTGGCGGATAAAAATCAGCTACGCCTGCTGCGTACGCGTCTGACAATGGTGTTTCAGCACTTCAATCTCTGGAGCCACATGACGGTGCTGGAGAACGTGATGGAAGCGCCGGTTCAGGTGCTCGGCTTAAGCAAGCAGGAAGCCCGCGAGCGTGCGGTCAAATACCTGGCGAAAGTGGGTATCGACGAGCGGCAGCAGATCAAATATCCGGTGCACCTGTCAGGGGGGCAGCAGCAGCGTGTTTCTATCGCCCGTGCGCTGGCGATGGAGCCGGAAGTGTTGCTGTTTGACGAACCGACTTCCGCGCTGGATCCTGAACTCGTTGGCGAAGTGCTGCGCATCATGCAGAAGCTGGCGGAAGAGGGCAAAACAATGGTGGTGGTGACGCACGAGATGGGCTTCGCCCGTAACGTTTCTAACCACGTTATCTTCCTGCATCAGGGCAAGATTGAAGAGCAGGGTCATCCGGACGAGGTGCTGGCGAACCCGCAAAGCCCGCGTTTGCAGCAGTTCCTGAAAGGCTCGTTGAAGTAGGTTTGGCCTTTCTCCCTCTCCCTGTGGGAGAGGGCCGGGGTGAGGGCATCAGGCCGCAGAGCCGCCCAATTGCCCGGTGGCGCTTCGATTACCGGGCCTACAAAAACCGTAGGCCGGGCAAACGCAGTGCCGCCCGGCATTCAACACTCGAGCCGATACACCCAGTCGTCATACCGTACGCCGTTAATCTCGTACGCCTTCTCCAGCACCTGCGTGCGCACAAAACCCGCTTTCTCAAGGACCCGCACCGACCCGACGTTATCCGCCAGCACGTACGCGTTTATCGCCTTCACGCCCGTCTGGTTAAATGCATACTCACACACCGCGCGCAGCGCTTCGCTGGCAATGCCTTTTCCCTGCGCGGCAGGCACAACCGTGTAGCCAATATCCGCCTCTTCACGGTTCGCCGCACTGATTTGCAGGCCGATATCCCCGAGCGGCTTCACGTCGTTATGCAGACGGATTACAAAGACATGCTCCGCCATCAGGCGTGCGGCAAATACGCGGCGCGTCTCTTTTTCCGGTGTAATAGCGGCCATATAGCGCATGATGGCGGGGTCTTCGCGCAGAGAGCGGAAGAATGCCCAGTCAGAAGGTTCGAAAGGGGTGAGGTTAAGCCGGGTTGTGGTGATGGTTGCCATAGTTACGCCATATCATCCAGACATGGCGTATAACTCTAACATATTCACTGCACCACATCCCCCAGCGCCTCTTCCAGGTCATACCAGCGGAACGTAAACCCGGCCGCTTCCAGCCGTTTTGGCAGCGCGCGCTGCCCGCCCAGTACCAGCACCGAAGACTCACCCATCAGCAGACGAATCGCCGTCGCAGGCACGCGCAGCACCGCCGGGCGATGCAGGGCATGACCCAGGGCATGAGCAAATTGCTCATTACGTACCGGATACGGAGAGACCATGTTAAACGGCCCACGCAGGTCGTTATCCAGCAGCCAGAGAATACCGTTGACCATATCGTCGATATGGATCCACGCCAGATACTGACGACCGTTTCCGATGGGCCCGCCAAGCCCCATTTTAAACGGCGGCAACATTTTACCGAGAATACCGCCTTTCGGAGCAAGCACCACGCCGGTGCGCAGCAGGCAGACGCGGGTGTTATCGCTCTGCGCCCCGCAGGCGATACGCTCCCATTGGGCGCAGAGTTTATGGGTAAACTCGTTGTGCGGCGGCTCTTCTTCGGTCACCACCACTTCACCAAGATCGCCATAGTAGCCTGTAGCAGAGCCTGAAATCAGCACCGAGGGCGGCGTCTCGCTGTTGCGAATCAGCTCAACCAGCCTTTCGGTCATATTCCAGCGACTGCTGCATAAACGCTGTTTTTGCTCTTCGGTCCAGCGTTTATCGGCGATTGGTTCGCCTGCAAGGTTGATGACGGCGTCAAAGCCGTTCAGATCCTGCCTTTCCGCCAGGCCTTTCCAGATCTCAACGCCGGTGCCCAGCACCTGGCGCGCTTTCTCCGGGCTGCGCGTGACCACGGTAATGTCGTGATGCAACGCCTGCAAACGTGGAATGAGATGGCGACCAATCAGGCCCGTACCGCCGGTGAGCAGGATCTTCATACAACCTCCAGGTTTACGCCTGGCGCTGCCAGCTTAACGTCATGGAGACGGAGTCGGCGTAGCGCAGGGCGTGAAGTTTATCGATCTCCACTTCAGCATAAGTGACCCAGTGGTGTTCGCGTGCGATGTCGAGCACATCCTGAGTTAATTTTTCCAGTAGCGCAAAACGGTTGTTCTCTACGTACTGGATGATGCTTTTGGTGATCGTGCGATAGTTCAACGCGTCATTGATGTCTTCGCTGGCGCGCGCCTTGTCTGCCGGGTAGTGGATCACCACATTCACCACGATATCCTGGCGATTCGCGATCTCCTCCTCTTTGATACCAATGAACGTGCGTAAGCGTAAGTTTTTTATACGAATAATAGCGTCATGCTGGGACATTGCAGGTCTTCTCCGTGTCAGTATTTTCACCTCATCATACATGAGGAGAACACCTGCACCCAACGGGGCGCAGGATCAAATCTGATGGATTTTTTGCATGGCGCGTTCGGTGGCCGGGCGGGTCCGGATGCGCTCAAACCAGTTGTTCACCGCCGGATAAGTGGCCAGGTCGATCCGGTGGCGTTCATGGGTATTGATCCACGGCCAGCAGGCGATATCTGCGATGCTGTAATGCTCACCTCCCAGCCACGGTGATTTTTCCAGCCGACGGTTCAGTACCCCGTACAGGCGCTGGGTTTCGACCTGATATCGCTCAATGGCGTAAGGGATCGTCTGCGGCGCATAGGCCGTAAAGTGGTGATTCTGCCCCAGCATCGGCCCGAGGCCGCTCGACTGCCAGAATAACCATTGCAGCGTGTGATGACGCTCGCGCAACTCACCGCTCAGGAGCTTGCCGGTTTTCTCTGCCAGATAGAGCAAAATCTCTCCGGACTCAAACAGGCTTAACGGTTTGCCGCCGTCAGAGGGCAGGTTATCAATGATGGCCGGAATTTTATTGTTGGGCGAGATGGCCAGAAAAACGGGGCGGAACTGGTCGCCTTTACTGATATCCACGCGAATGATCCGGTAGTCCACTTCGGCTTCTTCAAGAAAGAGTGTGATCTTATGGCCATTAGGGGTGGGGGCATAATAGAGATCTATCATTCTCAACTCCTGTCAGTGCGAATAGTGTTGCCATGAAAAATCAGTATAGGTGCTTGTTGTAAATCGTGAGTTTTCATCAAGTGACAGCGAGGCAAAGAGATTATATGTTGAGTGAAAACCGATCAGCCGAAGAGGATGTTATGAGCCAGCCTGTAATAACGTTGTGGTCCGATGCGAACTTTTTTTCTCCTTATGTCATGAGCGTTTATGTGGCGCTGGCAGAAAAGGGGCTTACTTTTACTCTGAAAACCGTTGACCTGGACAGCGGCGAACACCTGAAGCCTCAGTGGCAGGGCTACGCGCTCACTCGCCGAGTCCCTGTGCTGGAGATCGACGGTTTTGAGTTGAGTGAATCTTCGGCGATTGACGAGTACCTTGAGGACCGCTTTGCCCCGCCTGAATGGGAACGCATCTATCCTCACGATCTGCAAAAGCGCGCCCGTGCCCGCCAGATCCAGGCGTGGCTGCGTAGCGACCTGGTGCCGATTCGCACAGAACGCTCCACGGACGTGGTGTTCGCTGGCGTCAAAAAGCCCGCCCTCAGTGAGGAAGGCTTATCCAGCGCCCGGAAGCTGATTGAAACTGCGTCATCGCTGCTGGCGCAGGGTAACCCCAACCTGTTTGGCGAGTGGTGTATTGCCGACACCGATCTGGCGCTGATGCTCAATCGCCTGATCCTCAACGGGGATGACGTCCCACAACTGCTGGTGGATTACGCCACATTCCAGTGGCAACGCGCGTCGGTACAGCGCTATCTGGCACTCTCTGCTAAGCGCGCGGGCTGATAAGACGGGACGCTTGAGGTATGATAGGGGCAGTCTGTATTCCCGAGGAGTAACTGATGAAACTGATGTTTGCGTCGGATATTCATGGATCGCTGCCCGCCACCGAACGCGTGCTTTCTCTGTTCGCCCAAAGCGGGGCGCAATGGCTGGTGATCCTGGGCGATGTGTTAAATCACGGCCCACGCAATGCGTTGCCGGAAGGCTATGCTCCCGCGCAGGTGGCGGAAAAACTTAATCATTTTGCCTCGCGCATTATCGCCGTTCGCGGCAACTGTGACAGTGAAGTTGACCAGATGCTGCTGCATTTTCCCATTACCGCTCCCTGGCAACAGGTGTTGATGGAAAACAGCCGTTTGTTCCTGACCCACGGGCACCTGTTCGGCCCGGATAACCTGCCGTCACTCGCCGCTGGCGATGTCCTGGTTTATGGTCATACTCATATTCCGGTGGCGGAAAAGCGCGGGGCGTTTTATCACTTTAACCCCGGGTCTGTCAGCATTCCTAAAGGCGGCAACCCGGCAAGCTACGGCATGTATGAAGACGGGACATTAAGCGTTATCGCACTTAATGATCAGCAAGTTATTGCGCAGATAGCGATTAATCCGTAAGTTACACCACAACTGCAAACGCGCCGAAAGAGCGCTTAGACGAGAAGGTTTCCCGATGGTGGAGCAGAATCATTTGGCAAGTACTGAATGGGTTGACATTGTCAGCGAAGAAAATGAAGTGATCGCGCAGGCCAGCCGCGAACAAATGCGTGCGGAGCGTCTGCGTCACCGCGCGACGTACATCGTTGTTCATGACGGCATGGGCAAGATTCTGGTCCAGCGTCGCACCGACACCAAAGATTTTCTTCCTGGTATGCTGGATGCCACAGCGGGTGGCGTCGTGCAGGCCGATGAAGTGCTGCTGGATTCCGCGCGTCGTGAAGCGGAAGAAGAGTTAGGTATCGCTGGCGTGCCGTTTGCCGAGCACGGGCAGTTTTATTTCGAAGATGAGCATTGCCGCGTCTGGGGCGGGCTGTTTAGCTGCGTTTCCCACGGTCCGTTCGCCTTGCAGGAAGAGGAAGTGAGCGAAGTCAGCTGGATGACGCCGGAAGAGATCACCGCGCGTTGCGACGAATTCACTCCGGATTCCCTTAAAGCACTGGCGCTGTGGATGACCCGCAACGCCAAAAACGAATCCGCTAAACCGGAAAATAAGGCGGAAAAAGAGGAAGAGGCTGAGTAAGCCTTAACAGCTTTCCCGCAGACACAGGCTGGACGCGATGGGTTTATGGTCGCGCCAGTCTCCGTCATTAAGACGTTCCAGTAACGCTTTCCCGGCTTCAATCCCAATCTTGCGATGCGGTACTGCCATCGTCGTCAGCGGCGGCTGACAGACGCGGCTGACGTCGCTGTCGCCAAAACCTACGACCGCTAAATCGTCCGGCACCTTGATGCGCCGACGCTGGCACTCATATAGCGCGCCGCAGGCCAGTTCATCTGATACGCACACCAGCGCATCCAGCTCCGGCCACGCCAGCAGGAACTCTGGCAATTGTGCCGCGCCGGTGGAGAAGTTCGGCGGCATGGCGGCATTAATCACTCTGTTCGGCGCCAGGTGGTGGCGCAGCATCGCCTTGTACCAGCCCTGCAAATGCTGCTGAAAAATCCACTGTTCCTGGTTAGCGCACAGCAGGCCGATATTCTGGTAGCCGCGCTGAATCACCATCTCGGTAAGTTCATACATGGCGGCGACGTTATCAATCCCGATATTCATATCAATCGGATCGGCACGCATTGCACCCATTTCCATCACCGGGATAGAGGCGTTTTTTAGCCAGTGTCGCACGGTATCGGAGTGCTCGACGCTGAGCAGTATCGCCGCGGCGATGTTCGAGGCCAACAGCGTTTCAAGCAGTTTCTCTTCCTGTTCAAGACGATGCTGAGATTCCGCCAGCATGATCTGATATCCGGCTGGCTGGAGCACCTGCTGTAGCCCGGCGAACATCTCGGAACAGCCAGCTTCGGAAAGATTGGGTACAACCATCGCAATCGTCCATGACGATGCCGATGCCAGTGCGCTGGCGGCAAGATTGGGCATGTATCCCAGCTCCTGCACCGCGGCTTCAATTTTTTCACGCAGTTTATCGGAAACCTGTTCGGGCGTGCGGAGGGCACGGGAAACAGTCATCGTGCCTACGCCGGCAAGCTGCGCGACATCCGCGAGCGTTACTTTTCCGGTACTGCGCCGTTTTCGGGTTAAAGACATACATCTTCCTGCTGACAGGACGCGATTCAGTTTCATCCTTCATTTTACGTGACAGGCAGTATACGCCTTAAATCCCTTTTTTTGCTGTGATTTCGCACCATGATAGTAATTTGATAGCGCTATCACAGTTCTGCATGTTAGTTGTTGGTAGCGCTATCTTTGTGATCGCGATCGCAGTCATTAATTGATGGGTTGAATAGAGTTTGCCCATGTCTGGTCTTTAGCGGGAGTGAAAAATGCTCAAAAAATGGATATATGATACAACCATCATCCTACAGGATAGCGTTGAAAGCTGGCCCCAGGCGCTGGAACTGTGCGCGAAACCGCTGCTGGATTTGCAGGTCATTGCGCCGGAATATGTCACGGCTATCATCGAGCAGCATCACACGTTAGGTCCCTACTATGTGCTGGCTCCAGGGCTGGCAATGCCCCATGCGCGACCGGAAGAAGGGGCGAAAGGACTTGGCCTGTCATTATTAAAACTGAAACAGGGTGTCTCTTTTGGTGCCGGTGAGTTTGACCCCGTCGATGTGATTGTGATGCTGGCGGCGCCGGACAAGCATAGCCATATCGAAATGATCTCAGCCTTAGCGGAATTATTTTCCAGCGACGAAGATATGGCTGAATTACATCGGGCGAATACGCTGGAGGAGATAAAAACCATCATCGATCGCTTCTGATTTAATTATTTAATCCGATTCATCTCAACATTACGCGTCAGCGTGATGGGGCGTACTCTACTCAAAAAAGGGGATAACAATGAAAATCATGGCTATTTGCGGCTCCGGCCTGGGCAGCAGTTTTATGGTCGAAATGAATATTAAAAAGGTGCTCAAAAAACTGGAAATTGAGGCCGAGGTTGAACACTCCGATCTCTCCTCGGCTACGCCGGGCGCGGCGGACCTGTTTGTAATGGCGAAAGACATTGCCGCAAGCGCCAGCGTGCCGGAAAGCCAGCTGGTGGTGATCAACAATATCATCGATATTAACGAACTCGAAGCGCAGTTGCGCGCCTGGTTCGAAAGACAATAATCCTGATAAGGCGAGGTGGATATGTTTATCCTTGAAACGCTGAACTTCGTTGTTGATATTTTAAAAGTCCCTTCAGTGCTGGTCGGTTTAATTGCCCTGATTGGTCTTGTGGCGCAGAAAAAAGCCTTTTCGGATGTGGTAAAAGGCACAATTAAAACCATTCTCGGCTTTATTGTACTGGGCGGCGGCGCAACCGTGCTGGTGGGCTCATTAAATCCGCTCGGCGGTATGTTTGAGCACGCCTTTAATATTCAGGGCATTATTCCCAACAATGAAGCTATTGTGTCGATTGCCCTGGAAAAATATGGCGCTTCCACCGCGCTCATTATGGCCTTCGGGATGGTGGCGAATATTATTGTTGCGCGCTTTACCCGCCTGAAATACATCTTCCTCACCGGGCATCACACCTTCTACATGGCATGCATGATTGGCGTGATCCTGACGGTTGCAGGCTTCGAGGGGGTCGGGCTGGTCTTTACCGGCTCGTTGATCCTCGGCCTGATTATGGCCTTCTTCCCGGCGATTGCGCAGCGCTATATGAAGCGTATTACCGGCAACGATGAGATCGCCTTCGGTCATTTCGGCACGCTGGGCTACGTGCTGTCCGGCTGGATTGGCATCAAGGTCGGTAAAGGTTCGCGCTCCACCGAAGAGATGAACCTGCCGAAGAACCTTAGCTTCCTGCGTGACAGTTCAATCTCCATCTCCCTGACCATGATGATTATCTACCTGATCATGGCGGTGAGCGCCGGACGTGAGTACGTGGAGGCCACCTTCAGCGGCGGCCAGAACTACCTGGTGTACGCCATCATTATGGCCATCACCTTCGCGGCAGGCGTGTTCATCATCTTGCAGGGCGTGCGCCTGATTCTGGCGGAAATCGTCCCGGCCTTTACTGGCTTCTCGGAAAAACTGGTGCCCAATGCGCGGCCTGCGCTGGACTGTCCGGTAGTCTACCCGTATGCGCCAAACGCGGTGCTGATTGGCTTCCTGTTTAGTTTCGTCGGCGGGATTGTGGGCTTGTTCATCTGCGGTCAGTTTAGCTGGGTGCTGATCCTGCCGGGCGTCGTGCCGCATTTCTTCACCGGTGCAACGGCGGGCGTGTTTGGTAACGCCACCGGTGGACGCCGCGGGGCAATGATTGGCGCCTTTGCTAATGGCCTGCTGATCACCTTCCTCCCGGTCCTGCTGCTGCCTGTTCTGGGCGCAATTGGCTTTGCGAATACGACCTTCTCGGACGCTGATTTTGGTGCGGTCGGGATTGTGCTGGGCAACCTGGCGCGCTTCCTGTCGCCGTTTGCCATCACCGGACTGGTTGTTGTGTTGTTCGCGCTGCTGGTGGCCTACAACGTCTTCGCTAAAAACAAACCTGCCAGCGGTAACGCGCAGGAAAACCCCGGAGCCAAATCATGAATGAGAATGAAATAACCGAACTGGCGCGTCAGATTCGCCTTGAGACGCTGAAATCCCTTACGCAGCTGGGTTTTGGGCACTACGGCGGCAGCATGTCAGTCGTTGAAACGCTGGCGGTGCTGTACGGCGCGGTGATGAAAATTGACCCGGCCGATCCGGACTGGCCAGAGCGCGATTACTTTGTGCTGTCGAAAGGCCATGCGGGCCCGGCGCTGTACAGCACGCTGGCGATTAAGGGCTACTTCCCGATTGACGAGCTGAGCACGCTGAACCAGAACGGGACGCGTCTGCCAAGTCACCCGGATCGCCTGAAAACACGCGGCGTGGATGCCACCACCGGATCACTGGGGCAGGGGATCTCCATCGCTGGCGGCATGGCGCTGTCGCACAAGCTGGCAGGAAGGCCAAACCGGGTGTTCTGCATCGTCGGTGACGGGGAGCTGAACGAAGGACAGTGCTGGGAAGCCTTCCAGTTTATTGCTCACCATCGACTGAACAACCTGACGGTATTCGTGGACTGGAACAAACAGCAGCTCGACGGCGAGCTGGACGAAATCATCAGCGCCTTCGACCTGGAAGGCAAATTCCGCGCCTTTGGTTTTGACGTGGTAACGGTGAAAGGGGATGACATTCCGGCGCTGCTGGAGGTGACCGCGCCGATCGCTGCGGCCGATGCGCGTCCGCGGGTGGTGATCCTCGACAGCATCAAAGGGCAGGGGGTGCCATACCTGGAACAGCTCAGCAACTCGCATCACCTGCGATTAACTGAGGAGAGCAAAGCGGCGCTCAACGAGACGATTCGCCAACTGGAGGCTTCACATGATTAAGGTTGCACCGACAGGACAGAAAGATGCCGTTGAGATGCGTAAGGTCTACGCGGGTTTTGTGGCAAAACAGATTGAGGCCGGGAGCGAGATTATTGCGCTCGAAGCGGATCTGATGAGTTCGATGGCGATGGACGGCGTAGCGCGTGATTATCCACAGCACGTCATCAACTGCGGCATTATGGAGGCTAACGTGATTGGGACGGCCGCCGGGCTGTCGCTCACCGGACGTAAGCCGTTCGTCCATACCTTTACCGCCTTTGCCAGCCGTCGCTGCTTCGACCAGCTGTTTATGTCCCTGGACTACCAGCGCAATAACGTGAAGGTGATTGCCTCGGATGCGGGCGTGACGGCCTGCCACAACGGCGGGACGCATATGTCGTTCGAGGACATGGGCATCGTGCGCGGTCTGGCGCATTCAGTGGTGCTGGAGGTGACCGATGCGGTGATGTTCGAAGATGTGCTGCGTCAGCTTATCGACCTGGAAGGCTTCTACTGGGTGAGGACCATCCGTAAACAGGCCCCGAGCGTGTATGCCCCGGGGTCAACCTTCACCATCGGCAAGGGCAACGTGCTGCGCGAGGGAACCGATATTACCTTGATTGCTAACGGCATTATGGTGGCGGAAGCGCTGGAGGCGGCGCGCCAGCTGGAGCAGGAGGGGGTAAGCGCAGCGGTCATCGACATGTTTACCCTGAAGCCTATCGATCGGATGCTGGTGAAAAACTATGCCGAGAAAACCGGGCGTATTGTGACCTGCGAAAACCACAGCATTCACAACGGGCTGGGGTCGGCGGTGGCGGAAGTGCTGGTGGAAACCTGTCCGGTGCCCCTGCGTCGGGTGGGGGTGAAGGAACGATATGGTCAGGTGGGCACGCAGGACTTCTTGCAAAAGGAGTATGGCCTGACGGCACATGACATTGTGTCGGCGGCGCGGGAGCTGTTGTAATAAAAAAAGGCGACCGTGTGGTCGCCTTTTTGTTGCCCGGTGGCGCTGGCGCTTACCGGGCCTACGGTCCTGTAGGCCGGATAAGCGAAGCGCCATCCGGCAAAACATTACTGCTGCTGCGAAGACTGGATCGCCGTCAGCGCGATGGTGTAGACGATATCGTCAACCAGCGCACCACGGGACAGGTCGTTCACAGGTTTGCGCATGCCTTGCAGCATTGGCCCGATGGAGATCAGGTCTGCTGAACGCTGTACCGCTTTATAGGTGGTGTTACCGGTGTTCAGATCCGGGAAGATGAACACGGTAGCACGACCTGCAACCGGCGAGTTTGGCGCTTTGGATTTCGCCACGTCAGCCATTACCGCGGCATCGTACTGGAGCGGGCCGTCGATCATCAGATCCGGACGTTTTTCCTGCGCAATGCGGGTCGCTTCACGGACTTTCTCTACGTCACTGCCTGCACCAGAGGTACCGGTGGAGTATGAGAGCATCGCGACGCGCGGTTCGATTCCGAAGGCAATCGCGGAGTCCGCAGACTGGATAGCGATTTCTGCCAGCTGCTCTGCGGTTGGATCCGGGTTGATCGCGCAGTCGCCGTAAACATAAACCTGTTCAGGCAGCAGCATGAAGAACACGGAGGAGACCAGAGAGCTGCCTGGTGCGGTTTTGATCAACTGCAACGGTGGACGGATGGTGTTCGCGGTGGTGTGAACCGCACCGGAAACCAGACCGTCAACTTCGTCCTGCTCCAGCATCAGCGTACCCAGCACGACGTTGTCTTCCAGCTGCTCGCGCGCAACGGCTTCGGTCATGCCCTTGTTCTTACGCAGTTCAACCAGGCGAGCAACGTAGCTTTCGCGAACCACTTCCGGGTCAACGATCTCAATGCCAGCGCCCAGCTCAACGCCCTGAGACGCCGCAACGCGGTTGATCTCATCCGGGTTACCCAGCAGCACACAGGTCGCGATACCGCGTTCTGCACAGATGGCTGCCGCTTTAACGGTACGTGGTTCGTCGCCTTCTGGCAGAACCACGCGTTTGCCCGCTTTACGCGCCAGCTCGGTCAGCTGGTAACGGAAGGCTGGAGGAGACAGACGACGGCTGCGCTCGGAGGTCGCCGTCAGGGATTCGATCCAGTCCGCATTGATGTAGCCCGCAACGTATTCCTGAAC
Source organism: Enterobacter cloacae complex sp. GF14B (assembly GCF_004136805.1). Classification (NCBI taxonomy): domain Bacteria; kingdom Pseudomonadati; phylum Pseudomonadota; class Gammaproteobacteria; order Enterobacterales; family Enterobacteriaceae; genus Enterobacter; species Enterobacter cloacae complex sp. GF14B. Next base: position 33,831 of record NZ_QFRV01000018.1, on the reverse strand, counting down.
TTTCTCGATACGCTCGTGGTCATCAACCGGCACTTCGAGGTTGAAGCTTTGCAGGCTCAGGGAGGTCTGCCAGGTGTTGGTGTTCACCATGAAGACTGGCAGGCCAGTGGCGAACGCACGCTCGCACAGCTTGCTGATACGCGCGTCCATTTCATAGCCGCCGGTCAGCAGAATTGCACCGATTTCCACGCCGTTCATTGCAGCCAGGCACGCTGCAACCAGCACGTCTGGACGGTCAGCAGAGGTCACCAGCAGTGAACCTGCGCGGAAGTGTTCCAGCATGTGTGGAATGCTACGTGCGCAGAAGGTTACGGACTTCACGCGGCGGGTGTTGATATCGCCTTCGTTGATCACGGTGGCGTTCAGGTGACGCGCCATATCGATTGCACGGGTGGCAATCAGATCGAAGCTCCATGGCACCGCGCCCAGAACAGGCAGCGGGCTGGAATCCTGCAACTTAGCCGGGTCAACTTTGATGACTTTCGCTTTGGAGGAGTCGTCAAAAATTTCGGACAGGTCAGGACGCGTACGGCCCTGCTCATCTACTGGCGCGTTCAGCTTGTTAACAATCACGCCGGTGATGCTGGTGTTTTTCGCACCGCCGAAGCTGCTGCGCGTCAGTTCGATACGCTCTTTCAGCTGCTCTGGGGTATCCGTGCCCTGAGACATCACAAAAACGATCTCTGCGTTCAGGGTTTTCGCGATTTCAAAGTTCAGAGACTGGGCAAACTGGTGTTTACGGGTCGGGACCAGGCCTTCAACCAGCACCACTTCCGCATCCTGCGCGTTTGCGTGGTAGTTGGCAATGATCTCTTCCATCAGCACGTCTTTCTGGTTGCTGGAGAGCAGAGATTCAACGTGGCTCATCTTCAACGGTTCAGCCGCTGGCAGATTGGAGTTCTTGCGAACGATGGTGGTGGTCTGGTCTGGCGCATCGCCACCGGCACGTGGCTGGGCGATAGGCTTAAAGACGCTCAGACGAACGCCTTTGCGTTCCATAGCGCGGATCACGCCGAGGCTGACGCTGGTCAGGCCGACGCTGGTTCCGGTAGGGATCAGCATAATAGTACGGGACACGGTTTATCCTCTTTCGTTACCGCCGCGTTGGGCGGGTTACAAAACAGCACCGCCAGCATTGCTGGCGGTGTGGAATCAGGCAGTCAGGCGGTGTGCGTCTTGCGCGATGACCAGCTCTTCGTTAGTTGGAATAACGATAGCAGGGCGGGTGCCTTCTTTGTTGATGAAGCCAGACTTGCCGAAGCGGGCAGCCAGGTTACGCTCATGATCAACTTCGAAGCCCAGAACGCCCAGTTTGCCCAGGGACAGTTCACGTACCATTGCCGCGTTCTCACCGATACCACCGGTGAAGATAACAGCATCCAGACGGCCTTCCATCAGCGCGGTGTAAGAACCGATGTACTTCGCCAGGCGGTGGCAATAAACGTCCATTGCACGTTTAGCGTCAGCTTTTTCTGCGTAGTTGTCTTCAACGTAACGGCAGTCGCTGGTGACCTCGGTCAGGCCCAGCAGGCCAGACTCTTTGGTCAGCATTTTGTTGATGTCGTCAACGCTCATGCCCAGGGTGTCGTGCAGGTGGAAGATGATCGCCGGGTCGATATCACCGGAACGGGTACCCATCACCAGACCTTCCAGCGGGGTCAGACCCATAGAGGTGTCAACACACTTACCGTTGCGGATAGCGGAAACAGAACCACCGTTGCCCAGGTGGCAGGTGATAATGTTGACTTCTTCAACCGGCTTGTTCAGCACTTTTGCGGCTTCCTGAGTCACATAGAAGTGGCTGGTACCGTGAGCGCCGTAACGACGGACGCCGTGCTCTTTGTACAGGCTGTATGGCAGGGCATAGAGGTAAGACTCTTCCGGCATGGTCTGATGGAACGCAGTATCAAACACGGCCACGTTTTTGTCTTTCAGACTCGGGAAGGATTTCAGTGCTTCAGCGATACCGATCAGGTGAGCCGGGTTATGCAGCGGTGCGAAAGACGCAGAGTCTTTGATACCCTGAATCACGGAGTCGTCGATTACCACGGAACTGGTGTATTTTTCGCCGCCGTGGACGATACGGTGACCAATTGCGGTCAGCTGAGCAGACAGTTCTGGTTTTTGTGCCAGAATAGTGTTAACGATAAAGTTCAGCGCTTCACTGTGAGCGGCGCCTGCACCTAAAGCCGCTTCTTGTTTGCTGCCGTCCATCTTCCACTTAATACGTGCTTCAGGCAGATGGAAACATTCGGCCAAACCAGAGAGGTACTCGTCACCGTTGAGCGCATCGATGATGGCGAATTTCAGTGAGGAGCTACCGCAGTTCAGAACCAGTACTAACTTACTCGACATGGAAGTACCTATTATTGATACGTGGCTAAAAAAACGTCAGTGAGTCTAAAAGCGTAACGCATGCTGACCCAGACATTTATGATTAACATCATGCCAAACGAACATTCTGGCAGGATGAAAGAAATACCTATGATTTTAAGCCATTTTGAACATTTTTCAGACAATGGCATAATATGCGATAATTTGACGAGTTAACGCTTATCGTCTACGGCCCTATCAGGCTGGCACAGGATACCCGATACGGGGTAGCGATGACAAAATATTTTGAACGTTGTCATAGCCTGTTGTGGTTTTGCACGAAAATTTTAATTTTTATATGTGAAGTTGAGGTACAGCCATGTCGACACCCGAAATCCCGTCCGTGAACTTTTTTAGTCTGTTTCGTCGGGGACAGCATTACGCAAAGACATGGCCGATGGAAAAGCGCCTCGCGCCCATGTTTATTGAAAATCGCACTATTCGCGCCACGCGCTATGCGATTCGCTTTATGCCCCCGATTGCCGTTTTTACCCTGTGCTGGCAGATAGCGTTAGGTGGGCAGCTTGGCCCTGCCGTCGCGACGGCGCTCTTTGCGTTAAGCCTGCCGATGCAGGGGCTATGGTGGTTAGGTAAACGTTCCGTCACGCCACTTCCGCCTTCTATTTTACACTGGTTTTATGAAGTGCGTGGAAAACTGGAAGAGGCTGGCCAGGCGCTGGCACCGGTTGAGGGTAAGCCGGACTATCAGGCGCTGGCGGATACCCTCAAGCGTGCGTTTAAACAGCTTGATAAAACATTCCTCGATGACTTGTGATTGATCATCGAAACGACGACCAAAAGAAGGCACAGTAACAATCAGTTACCGTGTCTTTTTTTTACAGTGCAATGCGCTACAGGAGTCGAAAGATGGAAATGACCCATGCTCAACGTCTGATTTTGTCTAACCAGTACAAGATGATGACTATGCTTGATCCCGATAACGCTGCGCGCTACAGCCGCCTGCAAACCATTGTTGAACGTGGTTTTGGCTTGCAGATGCGCGAACTGGATCGCGAATTTGGCGAACTGAAAGAGGAAACCTGCCGTATCGTTATCGACATCATGGAGATGTACCATGCGCTGCATGTGTCCTGGACCAATCTGAAGGACCAGCAGACTATTGACGAGCGCCGCGTGACGTTCCTGGGCTTTGATGCTGCGACGGAAGCGCGCTATCTGAGCTATGTACGCTTTATGGTGAATACCGAAGGGCGCTACACCCATTTTGATGCGGGTACGCACGGCTTCAACGCCCAGACCCCGATGTGGGATAAGTATCAACGTATGCTGAGCGCGTGGCACGCCTGTCCGCGTCAGTACCATTTAAGCAGCAACGAAATTCAACAAATCATTAATGCCTGACGGAGGTTCGTGTGCAGTGTAAAGGTTTTCTGTTTGATCTGGACGGTACGCTGGTGGATTCGCTGCCGGTGGTGGAGCGCTCGTGGTGCCACTGGGCCGACCGGCACGGCATTGACCATCAGGACGTACTGAATTTCATCCATGGCAAACAGGCCATTACCTCATTGCGGCACTTCCTGGCGGGACGTTCTGAGGAAGAGATTCAGGCGGAGTTCCGCTATCTTGAGCAGATTGAAGCTACCGATACCGAGGGTATCACCGCGCTGCCCGGTGCGCGCGAACTGCTTGAGCACCTGAATGAAGCGCAGATCCCGTGGGCTATCGTCACCTCCGGCTCGGTTCCCGTCGCGCATGCACGCCATAAGGCGGCAGGTTTGCCGACGCCGGACGTCTTCATTACCGCTGAGCGCGTGAAGCGCGGCAAGCCTGAACCGGATGCGTTCCTGCTCGGCGCTGAACTGCTCGGCCTTGCGCCAGCAGAGTGCGTGGTGGTGGAAGACGCGGCGGCAGGCGTGCTGGCCGGGCTGAACGCCGGCAGCCACGTCATTGCCGTTAACGTCCCGGCGGGTTCCCCCCGGCTGGAGGAGGCGGATTTCGTGCTTAACACCCTGACCGCCATCGACGTCTCGAAGGCGTCAGACGGAGTTGTAACCGTCTCGCTAAAAATGTAATCCCATGATATAGCCCCGCATTACCGGGGCTTTTTTATGGCAGAATTGCTTCTCCTCCACTGACAAGGACATGTTGTGAACGGTGAACTGATTTGGGTCCTGAGCCTGCTGTTAATCGCCATCATTCTTTTTGCCACGGGCAAGGTGCGCATGGATGCCGTCGCCCTGTTTGTGATTGTCGCATTCGTTCTGAGCGGTACCCTTTCCCTGCCGGAAGCCTTTTCCGGGTTTAGCGATCCCAACGTTATTTTGATTGCCGCTCTGTTTATTATTGGCGACGGGCTGGTACGCACCGGCGTGGCGACGATGATGGGGTCGTGGCTGGTGAAAGTGGCGGGCAGCAGCGAAACCAAAATGCTGATTTACCTGATGCTGACGGTCGCCGGGCTGGGCGCGTTTATGAGCTCTACGGGCGTCGTGGCCATCTTTATTCCGGTCGTGCTGAGCGTCTGCATGAGGATGCAGATCTCCCCGTCGCGGCTGATGATGCCGTTGAGCTTCGCCGGGCTCATCAGCGGCATGATGACGCTGGTCGCGACGCCGCCGAACCTCGTCGTGAACAGCGAACTGATCCGTGAGGGGCTTGAGGGGTTTAGCTTTTTCAGCGTTACGCCGATCGGGCTGGTGGTACTGGTGATGGGCATTATCTATATGCTATTGACCCGTTTTGCGCTGAAAGGGGAGAAGCAGGATAAAGCCAAAGAGGGCTGGAAGCGGCGCTCTTTCCGCGATCTGATTAAAGAGTATCGTCTGACCGGGCGTGCCCGACGTCTGGCTATCCGCCCGGGGTCGCCTATGGTGGGGCAGCGGCTGGATGACCTTAAGCTACGCGAACGCTATGGCGCGAACGTCATCGGGGTTGAGCGCTGGCGTCGTTTTCGTCGGGTGATCGTTAACGTGAACGGGGTGTCAGAGTTTCGCGCGCGTGACGTCCTGCTGATTGATATGTCCACCGCGGACGTGGATCTGCGGGAGTTTTGTAGCGAGCAGCTGCTGGAGCCGATGGTCCTGCGCGGCGAGTATTTCTCTGACCAGGCGCTGGATGTGGGAATGGCCGAGGTGTCGCTGATCCCGGAATCGGAGTTATTGGGCAAAACCGTGCGTGAAATCGGCTTTCGTACCCGCTATGGCCTCAACGTGGTAGGCCTGAAGCGCGATGGCGTAGCCCTTGAAGGGGCGGTGGTGGATGAGCCGATCCTGCTGGGGGATATCTTCCTCGTGGTCGGCAACTGGAAACTGATTAGTCAGCTCGGGCAGAAAGGCCGCGATTTCGTGGTGCTAAATATGCCGATTGAAGAGAGCGATGCATCACCGGCGCACAGCCAGGCGCCCCATGCGATTTTTTGCCTGGTATTGATGGTTGCCCTGATGCTGACGGACGAGATCCCTAACCCGGTGGCGGCAATAATCGCCTGTCTGTTAATGGGCAAATTCCGCTGTATCGACGCCGAAAGCGCTTACAAAGCGATTCACTGGCCGAGCATCATTCTCATCGTCGGGATGATGCCCTTCGCCCTGGCGCTACAGAAAACCGGCGGGGTGGATTTGATCGTAAAAGGCTTAATGGACGCGGGCGGGGGATATGGTCCGTACCTGATGATGGTTTGCCTGTTCGTCATGTGCGCCACCATTGGTTTGTTCATCTCCAATACCGCAACGGCGGTGCTGATGGCGCCCATTGCGCTGGCGATGGCAAAATCGATGGGCGTTTCGCCGTATCCGTTTGCGATGATGGTTGCGATGGCGGCGTCCGCGGCATTTATGACGCCGGTCTCTTCCCCGGTCAATACGCTGGTGCTGGGGCCCGGGAATTATAGGTTCAGTGATTTCGTGAAGCTGGGTGTGCCGTTCACCGTGCTGGTAATGCTGGTATGCGTGGTGTTAATTCCGGTGTTATTCCCGTTTTAGCGTGAGTGCAGAAACGTAGGCCGGGTAAGGCGGAGCCGCCACCCGGCAAAAAACTACAGCGGCGAATCCTGGCTAATCTCATCCAGTGACAAATGGAAGCTCGGCACAAACACGCGCATAAAGTAGTCCATCTCTTCGCTGCGACGAGATTCCAGCGTTTTTTCCAGACGCGTTTTTGCCAGTAAAAATTCGTTATTCCCGGCGGACAGCTCTTCCAGACACTTCAGGTAGGCGCACAGCGCATCGGCCTGCTTAACCAGAGATTTCTCCTCTTCCGTATACTGATGCTCGTCGATGAGCGGCCCGAAGATATCGCGCAGCTCTTCAGGCACCATGTCGATCAGCTTCTGCTGGGCAATCTTCTCAATAGCTTTATATTCCTGGGCAATCTGCGAGTTGAAATATTTCACCGGCGTAGGCAGATCCCCGGTCAGCACTTCCGATGCATCGTGGTACATCGCCAGCAGGGCGATACGTTCGGCATTCACCTGCCCGTTGAATTTGCGGTTTTTAATCGCGGCCAGCGCGTGCGCGACCATGGCAACCTGTAAACTGTGCTCAGACACATTTTCAGTGCGCACGTTGCGCATCAGCGGCCAGCGGTTGATGAGTTTCAGGCGGGAGAGGTGGGCAAAGAAATGACTCTGACTCATAGGTTACCTTATGTCTTCACTGCGACAGACTTCATTGTGCGGGGAGGGGAGGGAAGATGCAAATTTGCGGATGTTGCAGGCCGGGTAAGCGCAGCGCTACCCGGCGGATAGTCAGCGCTACTGATGGTACCCGGAGAGGAAGCGCCCGAAGCGGCTGATGGCCATTTCGAGATCGTCTTCGCGCGGCAGGGTGACGATACGCACGTGATCCGGCCACGGCCAGTTAAACGCCGTACCCTGAACCAGCAGCACTTTTTCCTGCAACAGGAAGTCAAGCACCATTTTCTGGTCGTCGTGAATATTAAAGCGCTTCGCGTCGATTTTCGGGAACATGTACAGCGCGCCGTTAGGCTTCACGCAGGAGACGCCCGGAATATCATTAATCAATTCCCATGCACGGTTGCGCTGTTCATACAGGCGGCCGCCTGGAACGATAAACTCGCTGATGCTTTGATAGCCGCCGAGTGCTGTCTGGATCGCATGTTGCGCCGGTACGTTGGCGCACAGACGCATGGATGCCAGCATCTCCAGCCCTTCAATGTAGCCTTTCGCATGTTTTTTCGGACCGTTCAGTACCATCCAGCCCTGACGGAAACCGGCAACGCGGTAAGTTTTAGACAGTCCGTTAAAGGTGACCGTTAGCAGATCGGGTGCCAGCGCGGCGATAGAGTGGTGCTGCGCCGCGTCGTACAGGATCTTGTCGTAAATCTCGTCGGCAAAGATGATCAGGTTATGCTGGCGGGCGATCTCGACGATCTCCATCAGCAGCTCTTTTGAATAGACCGCGCCCGTCGGGTTATTCGGGTTAATGATCACGATACCCCGGGTGCGCGGGGTAATTTTGGCGCGAATATCATCCAGATCCGGGAACCAGTCAGAGGATTCGTCGCACAGGTAGTGCACCGCTTTACCGCTGGACAGGGACACCGCAGCCGTCCACAGCGGATAATCTGGGGCAGGAACCAGCATTTCATCGCCGCTGTTCAGGAGCGCCTGCATCGCCTGAACGATCAGTTCCGAGACACCGTTGCCAATGTAGATATCTTCAACGGTGACGTCGCGCATACCGCGAGCCTGATAGTGCTGCATGATGGCTTTACGGGCGGAGTAAAGCCCTTTTGAATCGCAGTAGCCTTGTGCAGTGGGCAGGTTACGGATCACATCCACCAGGATCTCATCCGGCGCTTCAAAACCAAATGGCGCGGGGTTGCCGATGTTGAGTTTCAGAACCTTATTGCCTTCCTCTTCAAGGCGTTTTGCCTCTTTGAGTACCGGGCCACGGATGTCGTAACAGACGTTGTCGAGCTTGCTGGATTTTTCGATAGGGGACATGAACCTTTAACCTTTTCGCTATTATTGCAACTTCCTGCCGTGGAAGTGTGCACGGAACAATGTACTCCCCCCGCGCTTCGTTTTGAAGGGCGCACAGAAGAAGATTTCGTTCCACCGGGGAATGTCGCTGTGATCGCTTACTCTAACGAGGGAGTGATTTTGTGCCTGAATTTATCGTAATAAAGGTTATTAATGGGTTTTTTATGCTAAAAATTGCATGTAACTATGAATTTTATTCTAGTGTAAATAAAAAGACGATTCGGGCTGATGCATTAGTCCCCCTGAGTGATCATTCGTAAAACCTGAATGCTGAGATACCGATTGCCATATTAGCAAAGCCAGGCTAAAAGTTACTCATGTGAAATTAATGTTAAGGGTTATTAATGAATGGCCTGAATCTAAATTAAACTTTATTTATTATTAACGACGAAAATGCAACTTTCGTTAATTTTAATAAAAAGAGTGTAGTTGCTTATCATTGGCGGTAACTCCTTAATATTGCAATAAGACTTATAAATATAGTGGATTTGGGTTAAGATGTGTTTCGGGAATGCAGCATAGCGATAGGCCTGTTACGTATATCGGCTTCTGCTTTTCTGTATTAATCGATTGTTATTGTTAAAGTTATCTCTGGCTGATTGGGTAAGTCACATCTTGCTACGCTGGCAACGCTGCGATATAGATGGCAGAAAACATGTCTTACTCTTTATGGTATTTACATCGACCTGCAAACAACGAAATATCCTGGACGCAAGAGAATAAAAATAACGTCATGAAACGTGATTTCTGACTGGTGATATACCGCAGTACAATAACTATCTGTCAGGCAGTCTGCCGGGCCGGGATGCGAGGGAAACTCTTCAGAAGGAATTGCTTAACTGTTACACACAGCTTCAACCCGGGCAGCTCCGCACGAGCAACCTGAAAGTGAAAAGATATGATAAATGCAAATCGTCCGATAATGAATCTCGACCTCGATCTGCTGAGAACGTTTGTTGCGGTCGCCGATCTCAACACTTTTGCAGCAGCTGCTGCCGCCGTTTGCCGTACCCAGTCCGCCGTGAGTCAGCAAATGCAGCGGCTGGAACAACTGGTTGGTAAAGAGCTTTTTGCGCGTCATGGACGTAATAAGCTTTTAACAGAACATGGTATTCAGCTTCTGGGTTATGCCAGAAAGATACTGCGCTTTAATGATGAAGCCTGTATGTCATTAATGTTTAGCAACCTTCAGGGAGTGTTAACATTAGGGGCGTCAGATGAATCAGCAGATACCATTTTACCCTTCCTTCTCAACCGAATTAGCTCGGTTTATCCGAAGCTTGCCCTGGACGTTAGCGTTAAACGCAATGCCTTCATGGTTGAGATGCTGACAGAAAACGAGGTTGACCTGGTGGTCACCACGCATCGACCTGGCCAGTTTGACAGCCTGACGCTGCGTACTTCTCCAACGCACTGGTACTGTGCCGCGGAGTATGTATTGCAGAAAGGTGAGCCGATACCCCTGGTCCTGCTGGATGATCCCAGTCCGTTCCGCGATATGGTGCTGGCAGCACTCAACGAAGCCAGTATTCCATGGCGCCTGGCGTACGTGGCGTCAACCTTGCCCGCAGTGCGAGCGGCGGTGAAGGCTGGGCTTGGCGTAACGGCCCGTCCGGTGGAAATGATGAGCCCCGATCTGCGTGTGCTGGGTCAATCCGAGGGACTCCCGTCGTTGCCGGATACGGAGTACCTGCTGTGCCATAACGCCGCCAGCAACAACGAGCTGGCAAAAGTGGTATTCGAGGCAATGGAAAACTACCACAATCCATGGCAGTACGCGGCTGTTACTCCCGAAGGAGGGGATGACTCCCTGATCGTGGAAGGGGATTTTGAGTGATCATTCCCTCAAAATTCTCGTAACAAAATGTAAGTGCAAAAAAGAGCCACTCGCATGATTTTTTCCTGCGAGTGGTTTTTTTTGCTATTCATAACCGCGGGCGGAGCAGGGATAAAGCAAATACCGCTTATTTATCAATGCAGAAAATGCTTTTGATTAAGTTGTAAACAAGACCTGTACTAACTTACCTCATACCCCACCGATGTTAAAAAAACAGGAAATATGTTGCTGTTTTTTTGATTGAATTAACAAAAGCGTGTCTCAGATCAAGAAAATACTCCCATTTGGGGGGAGGAATCGTTGGCAAATCCTGTCAAAATAGGAGGGTTATTTTTTTTACTTCCAAAACGGACACGATTCAACAAGATGCATTTGACGGAAAGTCATGTACCCACCAGGGTTAAAGGGCACCAAATGTTAATGAGAATCGCACGTTGTAATTTAATGTGAAGAAACCTTTGTTAAAGTTGACAAAAGGTTATAGAAAGGAGTAAAAAACCCCATCATTTTGCTGTCTATGTCTCATTTCTGACAGTTAGTGTAAGGTTATTTTGTTCCTCCCCATGAATCGATGTGATGCCCATCTGCCAGCAAGAGCAGTGTCGTCGGTATCACTTTTGATGAGTAAGCAATGAGTATGTCAACATCCACAGAAGTCATCGCTCATCACTGGGCATTCGCAATCTTTCTTATTGTAGCCATTGGCCTGTGCTGCCTGATGTTAGTCGGCGGCTGGTTCCTGGGCGGTCGCGCCCGCGCAAGGCACAAAAACACACCTTTCGAATCAGGTATTGATTCAGTAGGTACCGCTCGCTTACGCCTGTCTGCCAAGTTTTACCTGGTAGCCATGTTCTTCGTCATTTTTGACGTGGAAGCGCTTTACCTCTTCGCGTGGTCTACCTCCATTCGCGAAAGTGGTTGGGTGGGCTTTGTCGAGGCCGCAATTTTCATTTTAGTGTTACTGGCCGGTCTGGTTTATCTGGTGCGTATTGGCGCGCTGGACTGGACACCTGTGCGTTCACGCCGTGAACACATCAACCCGGAAAACAGTATCTCTAATCGTCAGCAGTAACAGCGAGGCAATAAGATGGATTATACGCTCACCCGCATAGATCCTAACGGTGAGAATGACCGTTACCCCCTGCAAAAACAGGAGATCGTAACCGACCCCCTGGAGCAAGAAGTCAACAAAAGCGTGTACATGGGCAAGCTCGAACATGCCATGCACGACATGGTCAACTGGGGTCGTAAGAACTCCATCTGGCCATACAACTTTGGCCTTTCTTGCTGCTACGTTGAAATGGTGACGTCATTCACTGCGGTGCATGACGTTGCGCGTTTTGGGGCCGAGGTACTGCGTGCTTCTCCGCGTCAGGCTGACCTGATGGTGGTGGCAGGGACCTGCTTTACCAAGATGGCACCGGTTATTCAGCGTCTTTATGACCAGATGCTGGAGCCAAAATGGGTTATCTCCATGGGCGCATGTGCAAACTCCGGCGGTATGTACGACATTTATTCCGTTGTGCAGGGCGTTGATAAGTTCATTCCGGTGGATGTGTACATCCCGGGTTGCCCGCCGCGTCCAGAGGCCTATATGCAGGCGCTGATGCTGCTCCAGGAGTCAATTGGTAAAGAACGACGCCCGCTTTCATGGGTTGTTGGCGATCAGGGTGTCTATCGCGCGAACATGCAGTCTGAGCGCGAGCGTAAACGTGGTGAACGTATTGCCGTCACCAACCTGCGTACGCCTGACGAAATTTAATTTGCGCCTGTGGGCCTGGAGAACACCTTCGCATATCACTACTCAAATAGCGCGAAGCCAGGCTTAACAGTCACCACGGACCATTTGCAATGGTGAACAATATGACCGACTTAACCGCGCAAGAAGCCGCCTGGCAGACTCGGGATCATCTCGATGACCCGGTCATTGGCGAACTGCGCAACCGTTTTGGGCCGGATGCCTTTACTGTTCAGGCCACCCGCACCGGGGTACCCGTTGTTTGGGTGAAGCGTGAGCAATTACTGGAAGTTGTCGATTTCCTCAAGAAATTGCCAAAACCTTACGTCATGCTGTTTGACTTACACGGCATGGACGAACGTCTGAGAACGCACCGCCAGGGTCTCCCTGCCGCGGATTTTTCCGTTTTCTACCACCTGATCTCAATAGACCGCAACACGGATATCATGCTCAAGGTGGCATTGTCTGAAAACGACATGCATCTGCCGACGATCACCAAACTTTTCCCGAACGCCAACTGGTACGAGCGTGAAACCTGGGAAATGTTCGGCATGACCTTCGACGGCCACCCGCATCTGACGCGCATCATGATGCCGCAGACCTGGACCGGCCACCCGCTGCGTAAAGACTACCCGGCACGCGCCACCGAATTCGACCCGTTTGAGCTAACCAAAGCCAAGCAGGATCTGGAGATGGAAGCGCTGACCTTCAAGCCGGAAGACTGGGGCATGAAGCGCGGCACCGAAAACGAGGACTTCATGTTCCTCAACCTCGGTCCAAACCACCCCTCTGCGCACGGTGCGTTCCGTATCATCCTTCAGCTTGACGGCGAAGAGATTGTCGACTGCGTCCCTGACATCGGCTACCACCATCGTGGTGCCGAGAAGATGGGCGAACGTCAGTCCTGGCACAGCTACATTCCGTATACCGACCGTATCGAATACCTCGGCGGCTGCGTGAACGAAATGCCATACGTGCTGGCCGTTGAGAAACTGGCAGGCATCACCGTCCCGGATCGCGTTAACGTGATTCGCGTAATGCTGTCTGAACTGTTCCGTATTAACAGCCACCTGCTGTACATCTCCACGTTCATTCAGGACGTCGGCGCGATGACGCCGGTCTTCTTCGCCTTTACCGACCGTCAGAAAATCTACGATCTGGTGGAAGCGATTACCGGTTTCCGTATGCACCCAGCCTGGTTCCGTATCGGTGGTGTGGCGCACGATCTGCCGCGCGGTTGGGACCGTCTGCTGCGTGAATTCCTCGACTGGATGCCGAAGCGTCTGGCGTCTTACGAGAAAGCCGCGCTGCGTAACTCCATCCTGAAAGGCCGTTCCCAGGGCGTTGCTGCCTACGGCGCGAAAGAAGCGCTGGAGTGGGGGACTACCGGTGCTGGCCTGCGTGCGACCGGGATTGATTTCGACGTGCGTAAAGCGCGTCCTTACTCTGGTTACGAGAACTTCGACTTTGAAGTCCCGGTTGGCGGCGGTGTTTCCGACTGCTACACCCGCGTGATGTTGAAAGTGGAAGAGCTGCGCCAGAGCCTGCGCATCCTTGAGCAGTGCCTCAACAACATGCCGGAAGGCCCGTTCAAGGCGGATCACCCGCTGACGACGCCGCCACCGAAAGAGCGCACGCTGCAACATATCGAGACCCTGATCACCCACTTCCTGCAAGTTTCCTGGGGACCGGTCATGCCGGCACAGGAATCCTTCCAGATGATTGAAGCGACCAAGGGTATCAACAGCTACTACCTCACCAGCGACGGCAGCACCATGAGCTACCGCACCCGCGTGCGTACGCCAAGCTTCGCGCACTTGCAGCAGATCCCGGCCGCCATTCGCGGCAGTCTGGTCTCCGACCTGATTGTGTATCTGGGTAGTATCGATTTTGTTATGTCAGATGTGGACCGCTAATTATGCACGAGAATCAACAACCACAAACCGAGGCTTTTGAGCTGAGTGAAGCAGAGCGTGCCGCCATTGAGCACGAGATGCACCACTACGAAGACCCGCGTGCGGCGTCCATTGAAGCGCTGAAAATCGTACAGAAACAGCGTGGTTGGGTGCCGGATGGGGCGATCTATGCGATCGCAGAAGTGCTGGGCATTCCGGCAAGTGACGTAGAAGGCGTAGCCACGTTCTACAGCCAGATCTTCCGTCAGCCGGTAGGCCGCCATGTGATCCGCTACTGTGACAGCGTGGTCTGCCACATCACCGGTTATCAGGGCATTCAGGCTGCGATTGAGAAGAAACTCAATATCAAGCCGGGCCAGACCACCTTCGACGGACGCTTTACTCTGCTGCCAACCTGCTGCCTGGGTAACTGCGACAAGGGGCCGACCATGATGATTGATGAGGACACTCACAGCCATCTGACGCCGGAAGCGATTCCTGACCTGCTGGAGCAGTACAAATGAAAACTGTAATTCGTACTGCTGAGACGCATCCGCTGACCTGGCGTCTGCGTGATGACAAACAGCCGGTATGGCTCGACGAATATCAGAGCAAAAACGGCTATGCCGGTGCGCGTAAAGCCCTTGGCGGCATGGCGCCGGACGACATCGTTAACGCGGTGAAAGAGTCTGGCCTGAAAGGCCGCGGTGGTGCGGGCTTCTCCACCGGTCTGAAGTGGAGCCTGATGCCGAAAGATGAATCCATGAACATCCGTTACCTGCTGTGTAACGCCGATGAAATGGAGCCGGGTACCTATAAAGACCGTCTGCTGATGGAACAGCTGCCGCACCTGCTGGTGGAAGGCATGCTGATCTCCGCGTTCGCGCTGAAAGCGTACCGTGGCTACATCTTCCTGCGCGGCGAATACATCGAAGCGGCGGAAAACCTGCGTCGCGCGATTGCCGAAGCCACCGAAGCGGGACTGCTGGGTAAAAACATCCTGGGCACCGGGTTTGACTTCGAGCTGTTCGTGCACACCGGTGCCGGGCGTTATATCTGCGGTGAAGAAACCGCGCTGATTAACTCCCTGGAAGGCCGCCGCGCGAACCCGCGCTCCAAGCCACCGTTCCCGGCAAGCTCCGGCGTGTGGGGTAAACCGACCTGCGTCAACAACGTCGAAACCCTGTGTAACGTCCCGGCGATCCTTGCGAACGGCGTGGAGTGGTATCAGAGCATCTCCTCAAGCAAAGATGCTGGTACCAAGCTGATGGGCTTCTCCGGTCGGGTGAAGAACCCTGGCGTCTGGGAGCTGCCGTTCGGCACCACCGCACGGGAAATTCTTGAAGACTACGCCGGCGGCATGCGCGATGGCCTGAAATTCAAAGCCTGGCAGCCGGGTGGGGCAGGGACGGACTTCCTGACCGAAGCCCACCTTGACCTGCCAATGGAGTTCGAAAGCATTGGTAAAGCAGGTAGCCGTCTGGGTACCGCGCTGGCGATGGCCGTCGACCACGAGATCGGCATGGTATCCCTGGTGCGTAACCTGGAAGAGTTCTTCGCCCGCGAGTCCTGCGGCTGGTGCACACCGTGCCGTGATGGTCTGCCGTGGAGCGTGAAGATCCTGCGTGCTATCGAACGTGGCGAAGGCCAGCCTGGCGATATCGAGACACTTGAGCAACTGTGTCGATTCTTAGGACCGGGTAAAACCTTCTGTGCCCACGCACCGGGCGCCGTCGAGCCGCTGCAAAGCGCGATTAAATATTTCCGCGACGAATTCGAAGCAGGCATCAAGCAGCCGTTCAGCAATACCCATTCGATCAATGGTATTCAGCCGAACCTGCTGAAAGCGCGCTGGTAAAAACAGAATTTTGATTAACGCTCGGTTTCGGCCGAGCCAACTGGAAGCATGCTAATGGCTACGATTCATGTAGACGGCAAAGAATACGAAGTCAACGGGGCGGACAACCTGCTGGAAGCTTGTCTGTCTCTTGGCCTCGATATTCCGTACTTTTGCTGGCATCCGGCGCTGGGCAGCGTCGGTGCTTGCCGCCAGTGTGCGGTGAAGCAATATCAAAACGCGGAAGACACGCGTGGTCGCCTGGTGATGTCCTGTATGACGCCAGCCGCCGAAGGCACCTTTATTTCGATTGATGACGAAGAAGCCAAACAGTTCCGTGAAAGCGTGGTGGAGTGGTTGATGACCAACCACCCGCACGACTGTCCGGTGTGTGAGGAGGGCGGTAACTGCCACCTTCAGGATATGACCGTCATGACCGGTCACAGCTTCCGTCGCTATCGCTTTACCAAACGTACCCACCGTAACCAGGATCTGGGGCCGTTCATCTCTCACGAAATGAACCGCTGCATCGCCTGCTACCGCTGCGTGCGTTACTACAAAGATTATGCAGACGGTCAGGATCTGGGCGTGTATGGCGCGCATGACAACGTCTACTTCGGTCGTCCGGAAGACGGTACGCTTGAAAGTGAATTCTCCGGTAACCTGGTAGAAATCTGTCCGACCGGCGTATTCACGGATAAAACCCACTCTGAACGTTACAACCGTAAATGGGACATGCAGTTTGCGCCAAGCATCTGCCAGCAGTGCTCCCTTGGCTGTAACACCAGCCCGGGTGAACGTTACGGCGAACTGCGTCGTATCGAAAACCGTTACAACGGTACCGTTAACCACTACTTCCTCTGCGACCGCGGTCGTTTCGGCTATGGCTATGTGAACCTGAAAGACCGTCCGCGTCAGCCGGTTCAGCGCCGTGGCGATGACGTCATTACCCTCAACGCTGAGCAGGCGATGCAGGGCGCGGCAGATATTCTGCGTCAGTCGAAGAAAGTGATCGGCATTGGCTCCCCGCGCGCCAGCATCGAAAGCAACTTCGCGCTGCGCGAGCTGGTTGGGGCGGAAAACTTCTACACCGGTATCGCCCAGGGCGAGCAGGAACGTCTCCAGCTGGTGCTGAAAGTGCTGCGTGAAGGCGGCATTCACACGCCTGCGCTGCGCGAAATCGAATCTTATGATGCGGTTCTGGTGCTGGGTGAAGATCTGACGCAGACTGGCGCACGCGCGGCCCTGGCGGTTCGTCAGGCGGTGAAAGGCAAAGCACGTGAAATGGCAGCGGCGCAGAAAGTGGCTGACTGGCAGATTGCGGCCATCCTCAACATCGGTCAGCGCGCGAAGCATCCTCTGTTTGTGACTAACGTCGACAACACCCGTCTGGACGATATCGCGGCGTGGACCTACTGCGCGCCGGTTGAAGATCAGGCGCGCCTCGGATTTGCCATTGCCCACGCGCTGGACAGCAACTCGCCGGCCGTTGAACTGGATCGCGACCTGCAAAACAAGGTCGACGTGATTGTTCAGGCGCTGGCGGGGGCGAAGAAACCGCTGATTATTTCCGGTACCAACGCCGGTAGCGCTGAAATCATTCAGGCCGCAGCGAACGTTGCCAAAGCCCTGAAGGGACGCGGCGCTGACGTTGGTGTGACCATGATTGCCCGTGCGGTGAACAGCATCGGTCTGGGTATGATTGGCGGCGGCTCGCTGGAAGACGCGTTAAGCGAACTGGAATCCGGTGCCGCTGACGCCGTTGTGGTGCTGGAAAATGACCTGCATCGCCATGCTTCTGCCGCTCGCGTTGACGCCGCGCTCTCCAGAGCGCCGCTGGTGATGGTTATCGACCATCAGCGCACCGCGATCATGGACAAAGCGCATCTCGTTCTCTCTGCGGCAAGCTTCGCAGAAAGCGACGGGACGGTGATCAACAACGAAGGTCGCGCCCAGCGTTTCTTCCAGGTTTATGACCCGGCCTACTACGACAGCAACACCGTGATGCTGGAAAGCTGGCGCTGGCTGCACTCTCTGCACAGCACCGTGCAGAGCCGTGAAGTTGACTGGACGCAGCTCGACCACGTTATCGACGCGGTTGTTGAGAAACTGCCTCAGCTGGCGGGTATTAAAGATGCCGCGCCGGATGCAAGCTTCCGCATTCGCGGCCAGAAACTGGCGCGTGAGCCGCACCGCTACAGCGGTCGTACCGCGATGCGCGCCAACATCAGCGTGCACGAACCGCGTCAGCCGCAGGATAAAGACACCATGTTCGCCTTCTCGATGGAAGGGAACAACCAGCCGTCTGCGCCGCGTTCGCAAATCCCGTTTGCATGGGCACCGGGCTGGAACTCCCCGCAGGCATGGAACAAATTCCAGGCTGAAGTGGGCGGTCACCTGCGCCACGGCGATCCGGGCGTGCGTCTGATTGAAGCCTCCGAAACCGGTCTGGACTTCTTCACCACCGTTCCGGCGAGCTTCCAGGCGCAGGAAGGTCACTGGCGTATTGCACCGTACTACCATCTGTTCGGTAGCGACGAAATGTCCCAGCGTTCTCCGGTATTCCAGCAGCGTATGCCGCAGCCGTACATCAAGCTCAACCCGGCGGATGCCGCGAAGCTTGGCGTTAACGCGGGTGCGAACATTGCCTTTAGCTACGACGGCCAGACAATCAGCCTGCCGCTGATTATTTCTGAACGCCTGTCAGCAGGGCAGGTGGGTCTGCCGATGGGTATGCCTGGCATCGCGCCGGTCCTGGCGGGTGCGCATCTTGATAACCTTCAGGAGGCAAAAGCATGAGTTGGTTAACGCCGGATCTTATCGACATCCTGCTGAGCATTCTGAAAGCGGTTGTGATTCTGCTGGTGGTGGTCACCTGCGGCGCGTTCATGAGCTTTGGTGAACGTCGTCTGCTCGGTCTGTTCCAGAACCGTTACGGACCGAACCGCGTGGGCTGGGGTGGTTCACTCCAGCTGGTCGCGGACATGATCAAGATGTTCTTTAAAGAGGACTGGGTTCCGCGCTTCTCGGACCGCGTGATCTTTACGCTGGCGCCGATGATCGCCTTCACCTCGCTGCTGCTGGCGTTTGCTATCGTTCCGGTCAGCCCGACCTGGGTGGTCGCTGACCTGAACATCGGCATTCTGTTCTTCCTGATGATGGCAGGCCTCGCGGTTTACGCGGTGCTGTTCGCAGGCTGGTCCAGTAACAACAAATACTCGCTGCTGGGTGCGATGCGTGCTTCCGCGCAGACGCTGAGCTACGAAGTGTTCCTGGGTCTCTCCCTGATGGGCGTGGTGGCGCAGGCCGGTTCATTTAACATGACCGACATCGTCAACAACCAGGCCGACATCTGGAACGTTATCCCGCAGTTCTTTGGGTTTATTACCTTTGCCATCGCGGGCGTGGCGGTGTGTCACCGTCACCCGTTTGACCAGCCAGAAGCCGAACAGGAACTGGCCGACGGTTACCACATTGAATATTCCGGTATGAAGTTCGGTCTGTTCTTCGTGGGCGAGTACATCGGTATCGTCACCATTTCGGCGTTGATGGTAACGCTGTTCTTTGGTGGCTGGCATGGCCCGTTCTTACCGCCGTTCATCTGGTTCGCGCTGAAAACCGCGTTCTTCATGATGATGTTCATTTTGATTCGCGCAGCGTTACCGCGTCCGCGTTATGACCAGGTAATGTCCTTCGGCTGGAAAGTGTGCCTGCCGCTGACGCTCGTCAACTTGTTGGTAACGGCGGCTGTCATTCTCTGGCAGCAGCCATAAGGGGCTTTGAGATCATGACCTTAAAAGAATTATTGGTAGGTTTCGGCACCCAGGTACGCAGTATCTGGATGATCGGCCTGCATGCGTTTGCCAAACGCGAAACCCGGATGTACCCGGAAGAGCCGGTATATCTGCCGCCGCGCTACCGTGGACGTATCGTGCTGACGCGCGACCCGGACGGTTCCGAGCGTTGCGTTGCCTGTAACCTGTGTGCGGTAGCGTGTCCGGTGGGCTGTATCTCTCTGCAAAAAGCAGAGACGGTAGACGGCCGCTGGTATCCTGAGTTCTTCCGCATCAACTTCTCACGCTGCATTTTCTGCGGTCTGTGTGAAGAAGCGTGCCCAACCACGGCGATTCAGCTGACTCCAGACTTTGAGCTGGGTGAGTACAAGCGTCAGGATCTGGTGTACGAGAAAGAGGATCTGCTGATTTCCGGTCCGGGCAAATACCCGGAATATAACTTCTACCGGATGGCGGGTATGGCAATCGACGGCAAAGATAAGGGCGAAGCAGAGAACGAAGCTAAGCCTATCGACGTCAAGAGCCTGTTACCGTAAGGAGAGGGCAATGGAATTCGCTTTTTATATCTGTGGCCTTATCGCCATCCTGGCTACGCTGCGAGTGATCACGCACACCAATCCGGTGCATGCGCTGCTGTATTTAATCATCTCGCTGCTGGCTATTTCCGGGGTGTTCTTTGCGCTGGGCGCGCACTTCGCCGGTGCGCTGGAAATCATCGTCTACGCCGGGGCCATCATGGTGCTGTTCGTGTTCGTGGTGATGATGCTCAACCTGGGCGGCTCTGAAATTGAGCAGGAACGTCAGTGGTTAAAACCGCAGGTGTGGATTGGCCCGGCGATTCTGTCGGCCATCATGCTGGCGGTGATTGTTTACGCCATTCTGGGCGTCAACGACCAGGGTATCGACGGGACGCCAATCAGCGCGAAAGCCGTGGGTATCACCCTGTTTGGTCCGTACGTTCTGGCGGTTGAGCTGGCCTCGATGCTGCTGCTGGCGGGTCTGGTTGTGGCCTTCCACGTTGGCCGCGAAGAGCGTGTCGGCGAGGTGCTGAGCAACCGCACTGACGACCGCGCGAAAAGAAAAACGGAGGAACGCGCATGATCCCCTTAACACATGGACTGATCCTCGCTGCGATTTTATTCGTTCTGGGCTTAACCGGTCTGGTTATCCGCCGCAATCTGCTGTTTATGCTGATCGGTCTGGAAATCATGATCAACGCTTCCGCGCTGGCCTTTGTGGTCGCCGGCAGCTACTGGGGCCAGACCGATGGTCAGGTGATGTACATTCTCGCCATCAGCCTCGCGGCTGCTGAAGCGAGTATTGGCCTGGCGCTGTTGCTACAGCTCCATCGTCGCCGCCAGAACCTGAACATCGATTCAGTAAGTGAGTTGCGTGGATGAACATGCTTGCCTTAACCATTATTTTTCCGCTGATTGGCTTCGTGCTGCTGGCGTTTTCTCGCGGCCGCTGGTCTGAGAATCTGTCTGCCACCGTGGGCATTGGCTCTATCGGCCTGGCTGCGCTGGTCACAGCGTATGCGGGTATCGACTTCTTTAACAATGGACGTCAGGCCTACAGCGTACCGCTGTGGAACTGGATGTCGGTCGGTAACTTCAACATCGGTTTCAACCTGGTGCTGGATGGTCTGTCTCTGACCATGCTCTCCGTGGTCACCGGCGTCGGCTTCCTGATCCACATGTTCGCCTCCTGGTACATGCGCGGTGAAGAGGGATACTCCCGCTTCTTCGCCTACACCAACCTGTTTATCGCCAGCATGGTGGTTCTGGTGCTGGCCGATAACCTGCTGCTGATGTATCTGGGCTGGGAAGGCGTGGGTCTGTGCTCTTACCTGCTGATCGGTTTCTACTACACCGATCCGAAGAATGGCGCAGCGGCCATGAAAGCGTTCGTCGTGACCCGCGTGGGTGACGTCTTCCTCGCTTTCGCGCTGTTCATTCTCTACAACGAACTGGGCACGCTGAACTTCCGCGAAATGGTGGAACTGGCGCCGGCGCACTTCGAAGCAGGCAACAACATGCTGTGGTGGGCAACGCTGATGCTGCTGGGTGGCGCCGTGGGTAAATCCGCGCAGCTGCCGTTGCAGACATGGCTGGCCGACGCGATGGCGGGTCCAACCCCTGTCTCCGCGCTGATCCACGCCGCGACCATGGTTACCGCCGGTGTCTACCTGATTGCGCGTACCCATGGCCTGTTCCTGATGACCCCGGAAATTCTGCATCTGGTGGGTATTGTCGGTGCGGTTACGCTGGTGCTGGCAGGCTTTGCCGCGCTGGTGCAGACCGACATCAAACGCGTTCTCGCGTACTCCACCATGAGCCAGATTGGTTACATGTTCCTGGCGCTGGGCGTTCAGGCGTGGGACGCAGCCATTTTCCACCTGATGACGCACGCGTTCTTTAAAGCGCTGCTGTTCCTCTCATCCGGTTCGGTGATCCTGGCCTGCCACCACGAGCAGAACATCTTCAAAATGGGCGGACTGCGTAAGTCCATCCCGCTGGTCTATGTCTGCTTCCTGGTGGGCGGCGCGGCGCTGGCGGCACTGCCGCTGATTACCGCGGGCTTCTTCAGTAAGGACGAAATCCTTGCGGGCGCCATGGCGAATGGTCATATCAATCTGATGGTTGCGGGTCTGGTCGGTGCGTTCATGACCTCCCTGTACACCTTCCGTATGATTTTCATCGTCTTCCACGGTAAAGAACAAATTCACGCTCACGCAGGGAAGGGGATTACCCACCACCTGCCGCTGATTGTGCTGCTGGTCCTGTCCACCTTCGTTGGCGC
This sequence comes from Enterobacter cloacae complex sp. GF14B, assembly GCF_004136805.1. Classification (NCBI taxonomy): domain Bacteria; kingdom Pseudomonadati; phylum Pseudomonadota; class Gammaproteobacteria; order Enterobacterales; family Enterobacteriaceae; genus Enterobacter; species Enterobacter cloacae complex sp. GF14B. The sequence goes on along the minus strand of NZ_QFRV01000018.1, from coordinate 11,590 downwards.
GATGATTGTGCCACCGTTGCAGGGTGTACTGCCGGCAACAACCGAGCTTGAGCACGGTCGCGTTCTGACGCTTGAAATCACCTCCGGCGTAGTGGCTATAGCGGGCATCCTGATTGCCGCATGGCTGTGGCTGGGCAAACGCACGCTGGTAACTGCCGTTGCCAACAGCGCGCCGGGCCGTCTGCTGGGCACCTGGTGGTACAACGCGTGGGGCTTCGACTGGCTGTACGACATGATCTTCGTGAAGCCGTTCCTGGGCATTGCGTGGCTGCTGAAGCGCGATCCACTGAACAGCCTGATGAATATCCCGGCGATCCTCTCTCGCTTTGCAGGTAAAGGCCTGCTGTTTAGCGAGAACGGTTATCTGCGCTGGTATGTGGCGTCCATGAGCATCGGTGCGGTTGTCGTGCTGGCGCTGCTGATGGTGTTGCGTTGATCGTAAAGTGAATTTTATTCGAATTCGTTGAAAATCAGGCCCCTGCTGGGGGCCTTAAAAAGGAATGTAAATCGCCATGTTACTACCCTGGCTAATATTAATTCCCTTCATCGGCGGCTTCCTGTGCTGGCAGACCGAACGCTTTGGCGTGAAGATGCCGCGCTGGATCGCGCTGATCACCATGGGATTGACGCTCGCGCTTGGCCTGCAACTGTGGTTGCAGGGTGGCTACTCACTGACCCAGTCTGCGGGCCTTCCGCAGTGGCAGTCTGAGTTCATTCTGCCTTGGATCCCACGTTTCGGTATCACGATCCACCTGGCGATTGACGGTCTGTCGCTGCTGATGGTCGTGCTGACCGGTCTGCTCGGCGTTCTGGCGGTACTTTGCTCCTGGCGAGAAATCGAAAAATACCAGGGCTTCTTCCACCTGAACCTGATGTGGATCCTGGGCGGCGTGATCGGCGTGTTCCTGGCCATCGACATGTTCCTGTTCTTCTTCTTCTGGGAGATGATGCTGGTGCCGATGTACTTCCTGATCGCGCTGTGGGGCCATAAGGCGTCCGATGGTAAAACGCGTATCACGGCGGCCACCAAGTTCTTCATCTATACCCAGGCGAGTGGTCTGGTGATGTTGATTGCCATCCTGGCGCTGGTGTTTGTGCATTACAACGCGACCGGTGTCTGGACCTTCAACTACGAAGACCTGCTGAAGACCCCGATGTCCCACGGCGTGGAATACCTGCTGATGCTGGGCTTCTTTATCGCCTTCGCGGTTAAAATGCCGGTGGTTCCGCTGCATGGCTGGCTGCCAGACGCGCACTCTCAGGCGCCAACGGCAGGTTCCGTTGACCTGGCGGGCATCTTGCTGAAAACCGCGGCTTACGGTCTGCTGCGTTTCTCCCTGCCGCTGTTCCCGAACGCCTCCGCAGAGTTCGCGCCGATTGCCATGTGGCTGGGCGTGATCGGTATCTTCTACGGTGCATGGATGGCCTTCACGCAGTACGACATCAAACGTCTGATTGCTTACACCTCCGTTTCCCACATGGGCTTCGTGCTGATTGCCATCTACACCGGCAGCCAGCTGGCGTACCAGGGCGCGGTGATCCAGATGATTGCGCACGGCCTGTCCGCTGCCGGTCTCTTCATCCTGTGTGGTCAGCTGTACGAACGTCTGCATACCCGCGACATGCGTATGATGGGCGGTCTGTGGGGCAAAATGAAATGGCTGCCGGCGCTCTCCATGTTCTTTGCGGTGGCGACTCTGGGTATGCCGGGTACCGGTAACTTCGTCGGCGAGTTTATGATCCTGTTCGGCAGCTTCAACGTGGTACCGACGATCACCGTCATCTCCACCTTTGGTCTGGTGTTTGCCTCCGTGTACTCGCTGGCGATGCTGCACCGCGCTTACTTCGGTAAAGCGAAGAGTGAAATTGCTGCACAAGAATTGCCGGGGATGTCGCTGCGAGAGCTGTTCATCATCCTGCTGCTGGTCGTACTGCTGGTGCTGTTGGGCTTCTATCCGCAGCCGATTCTGGATACCTCGCACTCCGCGATGGGTAACATCCAGCAGTGGTTTGTTAATTCTGCTTCTACTACAAGGCCGTAATTCGCCATGACAATAACTCCACAACAACTGATCGCGCTGCTACCGCTGCTGATCGTCGGATTGACGGTGGTGGTTGTGATGCTCTCCATTGCGTGGCGACGCAATCACTTCCTGAATGCGACCCTGTCCGTTCTGGGTCTGAACGCTGCGTTAGTCTCCCTCTGGTTTGTTGGCCAGGCGGGAGCGATGGACGTCACGCCGCTGATGCGCGTTGACGGCTACGCCATGCTCTACACCGGTCTGGTGCTGCTGGCGAGCCTGGCAACCTGTACCTTTGCGTACCCGTGGCTCGAAGGGTACAACGACAACAAAGAAGAGTTTTACCTGCTGGTACTGATTGCTGCACTGGGCGGCATTCTGCTGGCGAACGCGAACCACATGGCCGCGCTGTTCCTTGGTATTGAGTTGATCTCACTGCCGCTGTTCGGCCTGATTGGTTACGCCTTCCGTCAGAAGCGCTCTCTGGAAGCGGCTATCAAGTACACCATTCTGTCTGCTGCCGCGTCGTCGTTCCTGCTGTTCGGTATCGCGCTGCTGTATGCACAGACGGGTAACCTCTCCTTCCTGGCCATCGGTAAGAGCCTCGGCGACGGCATGATGCATGAGCCGCTGCTGCTGGCGGGTCTGGGCATGATGATTGTTGGCCTTGGCTTTAAACTCTCTCTGGTTCCGTTCCACCTGTGGACGCCAGACGTCTACCAGGGTGCGCCTGCACCGGTCTCTACCTTCCTGGCGACGGCGAGTAAAATCGCTATCTTCGGCGTGGTTATGCGTCTGTTCCTGTACGCCCCGGTGGGTGATAGCGAAGCGGTTCGCGTGGTGCTGGGCATTATCGCGTTCGTTTCTATCATCTTCGGTAACCTGATGGCGCTGAGCCAGACCAACATCAAGCGTCTGCTGGGCTACTCCTCTATCTCCCATCTGGGTTACCTGCTGGTGGCGCTGATTGCGCTGCAAAGCGGTGAGATGTCGATGGAAACCGTGGGTGTGTATCTGGCCGGTTACCTGTTCAGCAGCCTCGGCGCGTTCGGCGTGGTGAGCCTGATGTCCAGTCCGTACCGTGGTCCGGATGCAGATTCCCTGTTCTCCTACCGTGGACTGTTCTGGCACCGTCCGATTCTGTCTGCGGTAATGACCGTGATGATGCTCTCTCTGGCGGGTATCCCGATGACGCTGGGCTTTATCGGTAAGTTCTACGTGCTGGCCGTCGGTGTGCAGGCGGGTCTGTGGTGGCTGACGGCGGGTGTCGTTATCGGCTCCGCGATTGGTCTCTACTACTACCTGCGCGTTGCCGTGAGCCTGTACCTGAGCGCGCCTCAGCAGCTCAACCGCGATGCGCCGTCCAACTGGCAGTACAGCGCCGGCGGTATCGTGGTGCTAATCTCCGCGCTGCTGGTGCTGATCTTCGGTATCTATCCGCAGCCGCTGATTGATATCGTGCAGCGAGCGATGCCGCTGATGTAAAAACAAAAAACCCGCCTCGGCGGGTTTTTTGTTGTTTTCTCCCTCTCCCCGTGGGAGAGGGCCGGGGTGAGGGCACCAGCCCGCACAGAGTAAAACATGCCCAGGGCGCTACGCTTGCAGGGCATACGGGTCTTGTAGGTCGGGTAAGCGAAGCGTCACCCGACTAAGCTAACTGCTTCCTGCTTATAAGCGGCCCTTCAATCTTCTTCATCGAGCGGTCCAGCACCTCTTCAATCACCGACGATAGCTCATTTAGCTCAAACTTCGCCACATAGCCGTCCGCCTTCACTTTGCGAATATGATCTTCGTTCGCGTTGCCGGAAAGAGACGAGTGGATCACCACCGGAATATCTTTCAGTACCGGGTCGGTTTTGATTTTGCGCGTCAGCGTAAAGCCGTCCATCTCCGGCATTTCGAGGTCGGTCAATACCAGGGCAATCTTATCGGTAACGGGGACGCCCTCAGCCTGAGCCTGCGCGGCCAACTGAGTGATTTTCTCCCACGCGTCTTTGCCGGTGATATGCAGCTGGGCCGGGATCTCCATCGCCTGCAATCCCTTCTCCAGCATTGAGCGCGCCACTTTCGAATCTTCTGCAACAATCGCGACAGAGCCAGGCTTGATGTTGAATTTGGTGGTTTCCAGATGGGTGGCGTGCAGATCGTGGTTCGCCGGGGTGATGTCGTACAGGATCTGCTCCACGTCCAGCACCATCGCCAGATCGTTGGTATCCGTCTTCTCGTCCAGGCAGGCAATGCTGGTAATGTAGCGACCGCTGACGGCAGTTTCCGCAGCATGCACCTGCTTCCAGTCCAGACGCATGATGTTTTCCACCGATTCCACAGCAAACGCCTGCACGCTGCGGGCATATTCGGTGATCAGAAGGATGTTCAGCCCGGTGGCTGGCTTGCAGCCGGCGACGGCGGCCAGATCGATCACCGGGATCACCTGGTCGCGAATGTTCACCATCCCCATCAGCGGAGACTTCATTCCCGCCGGTTTGGTGAAGGTCGGCATCGGCACAATTTCGCGCAATTTGAACACGTTGATGCCGAACAGCTCGGATTTATTTTCGTTCAGAGAGGTGCCAAGACGGAACAGCAACAGTTCAAAACGGTTGGACAGGGTCAGGTTCGCCCTGTCATCAATATCTTTCTGGAAATTATCCATTCTACCCTCAAGAGAAATGCTGGCCTTTTAATCGTTATCGGCACGCTGAGGGAAAAATGAAGGACTAAACGCTGACCTGAGCAAAATCTTCCGCCAGCTCGCATGCCGGAAATACTTCCCGACACTCTGCCAGCAGGCTTTCAGCGCCGCGGACGTCATAGCGTGAGCTGACGTGAGTAACAATCAGTTTCCGGACGCCAGCCTCACGCGCCAGCTGCGCCGCCTGACGCGTTGAGCTGTGCCCCCGGCTGTTGGCTTTTTCTTCCATCGCCGCTTCCAGCGTCGCCTCATGCACCATCACATCCACACCCCCGGCAAGCCTGAGCGCCGAAGGGCAGGGGGCGGTATCCCCAAAAATAGCCAGTTTTTTGCCTGGCTGCGGCGGCGCGAGGTAATCCTGACCGTTGATGACGCGCCCGTCTTCCAGCGTGACGGTCTCGCCGTGCTTCAGACGCTGGAACAGCGGGCCAGGTTTCACCCCATCGGCCTGCAACGCGGCGGCGTTCAGCGCACCGGGCTTGTCATGCTCCTCAACGCGGTAGCCGTAACATTCCACCGGATGGTTAAGCGGGTAAGCGCGCACCTGATAATCTCCGTCGTCGAACACCAGACCTTCGCCGATCTCCACCACCTCCAGCGGATAATCGGTCCACGAGCCGCTCAGGCGCAGCGTGGTTTCAACAAATTCCTGAATACCCGCAGGGCCATAAATGGTCAGCGGGTTAGCGTTACCGGCCATCGAACGGCTGCACAGCAGGCCCGGCAGGCCAAACAGATGGTCGCCGTGCAGATGGGTGATAAATATTTTATCCACTTTCCCCGGGTGGTATGAAGTATGCAGCATCTGATGCTGCGTACCCTCGCCGCAGTCAAACAGCCACAGCCCACCGCGGGTAGGATGCTTAAGATCCAGCAGAATCGCCGTCACGTTTCGTGAGCGGGTTGGCACCCCGGCGGACGTACCCAGAAAAATCAGTTCCATAACGCAATCAGCCCTTTGCCGAATGGGAAGGGGTTTAGTATAACGTGATGAACCCCAGGAAGGAGAAACACATGATCCAGTGGCAAGATCTACACCACAGCGAACTGACCGTGCAGTCACTCTACGCCCTGCTCAAACTGCGCTGTGAAGTCTTCGTGGTTGAACAAACCTGCCCGTATCAGGATATCGACGGCGATGACCTGGTCGGCGAGAACCGGCACATCCTCGGCTGGCGCGATAACGAGCTGGTGGCGTATGCGAGGATTCTGAAAAGCGAAGAGGAATTTGACCCTGTCGTCATTGGGCGCGTCATTATCAGTGGCCGCGCGCGCGGTGAAAAGCTGGGCTATCAGCTGATGGAAAAAACGCTGGACGCATGCCAGAAACAGTGGCCGGACAAGGCGTTATACCTGGGCGCGCAGGCGCATTTGCAATCATTCTATGGCCATTTTGGTTTTACCCCGGTCACGGACATTTACGACGAAGACGGCATCCCACACATCGGCATGGCACGCGAAGCGAAACAGGCGCAATAGCAATACGTTGTCTATAGTTACCGGACTGGTGTACTAACATGGAGAAAAATATGTCATTTCAATCCTGGGATACCCGAGTCGACGACGACCTGACGCTGCTAAGCGAAACGCTGGAAGAAGTGCTGCGCTCTTCAGGCGATCCTGCCGATCAGAAGTACATTGAGCTCAAAGCCCGCGCCGAGCAGGCGCTGCATGACGTGAAAAACCGCGTCAGTAACGCCTCCGACAATTATTACTACCGCGCCAAACAGGCGGTTTATCGTGCCGACGATTATGTGCATGAAAAACCGTGGCAGGGCATTGGGGTCGGTGCGGCCGTAGGGCTGGTGCTGGGTCTGCTGTTAGCCCGTCGTTAAGCCGGTAAACCACTCCCTACACGTGGGTACTGCTATTTATCGTCAGTACCCCGTATAATATAAGGCTTTAACAGGGAGAGGTTCGCGTGCACTCGATTTTCCTCGCGCTGCAAAGCCTGCGCACTCAGCTTGCGCAAGCTTTGCCTGCTATACCCGGTTTACGCCATTTCGATGTCTCTTTCCCGTTAAACGACGCCTTCGATCCGCTGGCCTGGCTGGGTGTGCAGCGATGCTATCCTCAGTTTTACTGGCAACAGCGCAGCGGCGATGAAGAACTTGCCGCGCTCGGAAGCCTCGCCCAGTTTGATTCTCTGGCTTCGGCCTCGCGGTTTTTGCATGCCCATGACGTAGCCAATGACACCCGTATCTGCGGCCTGAACGCCTTCAACCCGGCGCAGGGCAAGCTGTTTTTACCGCGCCTTCTCTGGCGACGGTCTGGCGGGGTCGCCACGCTGCGTCTGCAACTGTGGAGCGAAACGTCGCTGCGGGAAGATGCCCGTGAGGCGCTGAATTTTGTCGATAACCTGCGCGACGCCGCGCCGATCCGCCCGTTGTCCGTGCAGATTGTGCAGGAAACCCATCATCCGGAAAAACCGGACTGGCTGGCGTTGATTCGTCAGGCGACGGATACCCTTGCTCGCGGTGATTTTGAGAAAGTGGTGCTCGCACGTGCTACAGACGTTCAGTGCCAGCAGCCCGTGAACGCCATCGCGCTGATGGCTGCAAGCCGCGCGCTAAACCTCAACTGCTATCATTTTTGTATGGTCTTTGACGCCAGCAATGCCTTCCTCGGCTCGACGCCCGAGCGCCTGTGGCGGCGACGCGGCACGCTGCTGCGCACTGAAGCGCTGGCAGGCACCGTCGCCAGCCATTCTGACGATAAGCAGGCCCAGCGTCTGGGCGACTGGCTGATGAACGACGATAAAAATCAGCGGGAAAATATGCTGGTGGTGGAAGATATCTGCCAGCGTCTTCAGCACCATACCCGGACGCTGGAGATCCTGCCTGCGCAGGTGCTGCGTCTGCGCAAGGTGCAGCATTTACGCCGCTGTATCTGGACCGAACTTAAACAGCCTGACGACGAACAGTGTCTGCATATTTTGCAACCGACGGCGGCGGTGGCCGGGCTGCCGCGACAGGCGGCCCGAGAATTTATTGCGAAAGTCGAGCCGTTTGACCGGGAGTGGTACGCCGGTTCGGCGGGCTATTTATCGCGCGATCAGAGCGAATTCTGTGTGGCATTACGCTCCGCCCGCGTTCACAACGCTGCGCTGCGTCTTTATGCGGGGGCGGGCATCGTCAGCGGCTCCGATCCTGAGCAGGAGTGGCAGGAGATCGAAAACAAGGCCGCCGGGCTGCGTTCCCTTCTCCTAAGGGATTAATACTGATTCGTGCAATCCCGATTCATATCAAAATTCTGACTTTTTCTATTATTTATACTGTGTCGCATTCTTGATACTGGACAATCTCATGTCAGTAAGTTCTTTTAACCGACGCTGGGCGGCGGTGATCCTTGAAGCCCTGACCCGTCATGGTGTCAGGCATGTGTGTATTGCCCCGGGCTCTCGCTCCACGCCGCTCACCCTTGCTGCCGCGGAAAACCGGGCTTTTATTCACCACACCCATTTTGATGAGCGTGGTCTGGGCCATCTGGCGCTCGGGCTGGCGAAAGTCAGTAAAGCGCCCGTGGCGGTGATCGTCACCTCCGGCACGGCGGTGGCGAACCTCTATCCGGCGCTGATAGAAGCGGGATTAACCGGCGAAAAGCTGATTTTACTCACCGCCGACCGTCCCCCGGAACTTATCGACTGCGGCGCTAACCAGGCGATTCGTCAGCCTGGCATTTTTGCCTCGCATCCTTCACAGACGGTCTCGTTGCCGCGCCCCACCCAGGACATTCCCGCCAGCTGGCTGGTCTCAACCCTCGACCACGCCATGAACGCACTGCGCAGCGGCGGGCTACACATTAACTGCCCGTTTGCCGAGCCGCTGTACGGTGAAATGAACGATACTGGCCTCGTCTGGCAACAGCAGCTGGGAGACTGGTGGGAGAGCGAAAAAACCTGGCTGCGCGAGCAGACGCATCTGGAAAGCGCTAAACAGCGCGACTGGTTCTTCTGGCGTCAGAAGCGCGGCGTGGTGATAGCCGGGCGGATGAGTGCGGCGGAAGGTAAGCTTGCGGCGGAGTGGGCACAAACGCTTGGCTGGCCGCTGATTGGTGACGTGCTTTCCCAGACGGGCCAGCCGCTGCCCTGCGCCGACCTCTGGCTGGGGAACGCGAAAGCGGTCACCGAGCTGGCGCAGGCGCAGATTGTCGTCCAGCTGGGATCGAGCCTGACGGGGAAGCGTCTGCTCCAGTGGCAGGCCACCTGTACGCCTGAAGAGTACTGGCTGGTGGACCCGCTCGAAGGACGCCTTGACCCGGCGCACCATCGTGGCCGCCGCCTGGTGAGCGATATTAACAGCTGGCTGGAATTGCATCCGGCGGAAAAACGCAAACCCTGGGCGGTGGAGATCCCGGCGCTGTCACGTCAGGCGTGGGAACTCACCAAAGCGCAGTGCGAGGCGTTCAGTGAAGCCGGGCTGGCGCACCGTATCCGCAAATATCTTCCCGAGCAGGGACAACTTTTTGTCGGTAACAGCCTGGTGGTGCGCCTGATTGACGCCTTTTCGCAGCTGCCGGCGGGTTATCCGGTGTACAGCAACCGGGGCGCGAGCGGCATTGACGGCCTGATCTCCACCGCCGCTGGCGTACAAAGGGCCAGCGCGAAATCCACGCTGGCGATTGTGGGGGATCTCTCAGCCCTCTACGATCTCAACGCGCTGGCGCTCCTGCGTCAGGCGTCGGCCCCGTTCGTGCTGATTGTTGTGAACAATAACGGCGGGCAGATTTTCTCGTTGCTGCCGACGCCGCAAAGCGAACGTGAGCGCTTCTATCTGATGCCGCAAAACGTGCAGTTCGAACACGCCGCCGCCATGTTCAGCCTTAAATACCATTGCCCGGAAAACTGGGACGCGCTGGAGACGGCGCTGAACACCGCCTGGCGGCAGCCTGGCGCGACGCTCATTGAGCTGGTGGTAAACGATGCTGACGGCGCGCAGAAGCTGCAACATCTGCTGGCGCAGGTGAGTCACCTGTGATCCTCGCAGGCGTCACCCAGCCAGGAAATCCAGGCTACCCCTGGCTGGTTTTCCTGCATGGTTTTTCCGGCGACTGTCGCGAGTGGCAGGCTGTCGGGGCGTCGCTGCATGACTACCCCCGGCTCTACCTTGACCTGCCCGGGCACGGTGGTTCAGCGGATACGGACGTGACGGGGTTTGCAGAGGTGAGCGATTTGCTCTCGCATACCCTTTTTAGTTACAACATACTAAAGTACTGGCTGATAGGGTACTCCCTCGGCGGCCGCATTGCGATGTTCCATGCCTGCCAGCATCCAGCGGGGTTAGACGGGGTTATTGTGGAAGGTGGACACCCGGGCCTGCAAGACCCCGATGCGCGCCAGGCGCGGCTGACCTCTGACCGCCGCTGGGCATCACGTTTACGCAGTGAGCCGCTGGAGGCCGTCTTTGCCGACTGGTATCAACAGCCGGTCTTTGCCTCACTTACGGATGAACAGCGCAAGGCGCTGATCGCGCTGCGCAGCCGGAACAACGGCCCGAGGCTGGCAGAGATGCTGGAAGCCACCTCGCTTGCCGTTCAGCCTGATTTACGTCCCGCGCTCACCGCGCGTGATTTTTCTTTTGACTATCTCTATGGCGAACGTGACGGGAAGTTTGCAGCTATCGCCGCTGAACTTAACGCCACGCGTCATGCTATCCCTCACGCCGGACACAACGCCCACCGGGACAACCCGGAAGCGGTTGCCGCGAGTCTGGCTCAGATACTGCGTTATCGAACAAAGGACACGCTATGATCTATCCTGATGAACACATGCTTTACGCGCCGGTTGAATGGCAGGACTGCTCCGAAGGCTATACCGACATTCGTTACCACAAATCCGCCGATGGTATCGCCAAAATCACCATCAACCGTCCACAGGTGCGCAACGCGTTTCGTCCGTTGACCGTAAAAGAGATGATCCAGGCGCTGGCGGATGCCCGCTATGACGACACTGTCGGCGTCATCATCCTCACCGGGGAAGGGGAGAAAGCCTTCTGCTCCGGCGGCGATCAGAAAGTCCGCGGTGACTACGGCGGATACCAGGATGATGCGGGCACGCACCACCTGAACGTGCTGGATTTCCAGCGCCAGATCCGCACCTGTCCAAAACCGGTGGTCGCGATGGTGGCAGGGTATTCCATCGGCGGCGGTCACGTGCTGCACATGATGTGTGACCTGACGATCGCGGCGGAAAATGCCATTTTCGGTCAGACTGGCCCGAAAGTCGGCTCTTTCGACGGCGGCTGGGGCGCGTCCTATATGGCGCGCATTGTCGGCCAGAAAAAAGCCCGCGAAATCTGGTTCCTGTGCCGCCAGTACAACGCGCAGGAAGCGCTGGATATGGGGCTGGTCAACACCGTGGTGCCGATCGCCGATCTGGAAAAAGAGACCGTGCGCTGGTGTCGCGAAATGCTGCAAAACAGCCCAATGGCGCTGCGCTGCCTGAAAGCGGCCCTCAACGCCGACTGTGACGGTCAGGCGGGCCTTCAGGAGCTGGCAGGTAACGCCACCATGCTGTTCTATATGACCGAAGAGGGTCAGGAAGGGCGCAACGCGTTCAACGAAAAACGCCAGCCAGACTTCAGCAAATACAAACGGAACCCGTAATGCGTCGCGCGCAGGTTTACCGCTGGCAGATACCGATGGACGCGGGCGTGGTGCTGCGTGAACGGCGGTTAAAAACCCGTGACGGCTTTTTCATGCATCTCCGGCAGGGCGAGCGGGAAGGGTGGGGCGAAATCGCCCCGCTTCCGGGCTTTAGCCTGGAAACGCTCGACGAGGCGCAGGCCGCGCTGATGGCCTGGACGCACGCCTGGCGCGAGGGAGAAGATCCGGCGCTGCCGGACGTTCCTTCCGTCGCGTTCGGCATCAGCTGCGCGCT
>NZ_QFRV01000193.1:0-2566 GCF_004136805.1 Enterobacter cloacae complex sp. GF14B | reverse complement strand
ACTGCTAACTGTTTGACCGTGCAGCTGATCCAGCAAAAGCAGCATCGCTTCCCGGCCAATGTCATACCGCGGCTGTGCAACGGTCGAAAGCGGCGGATCGCAAAACTCCGAAAGCGAAATATTATCACGGCATGGAGTCGGCCATAATAAACTGCCCAAGCTCCTGCTGGAGCATCAGCGGCAGGTCACGGCTGGTGCACAGCACCTCGGCGGAGATATAGCGCAGGTTTTCCTGCCACGGCGCGTGCTGCGCATCCACCAGCGAGACGAAGACCTCCGAGCCGATATAGCCCGTGCGGGTGCCATAGCGCAGCGCGTGTTCGGAGAGAACGCGCTGCTCACGGCGCAGGGAAAAATAGGCGCCGTAGTTGCCCGCGTCCCCGCTCCAGGTACTCCAGAACGGACGAAACGTCTGGTCGTCCCGCTGACCATCCGCGCTGGCATAGATTTTTTTCACGGCATAAATTTCATAATCCAGCGGGCGGATGTTATCCACCACCAGGTGGTATTCATGCTGGCTTTCGCTCAGCTTCTGCCGGGCCGCCACTTTCGGGAACAGGTTGATCACCGGCGTGCAGTGCAGCGCCAGGTGGCTGGCATCCACCACGCGCTCCAGCTGATCGTCGCTCTTGTCGAGCAGAATGAAGATATCAAACGCTTTTTCGTCTTCGCAGCGCTGGATCAACTTGCCCAGCCCGCTCAGGCTGATGAAACGAAAACGCGCCGGGAACGCGAAGTACTCCTGCAACAGGCGATAGCCGTCAAAGTTACGCAGATCGTCCGGGAGCAGGGCCTGGTCCGCATCAAAGCCTTCCTGACGCAGGGCGTCAGACGACAGCAGCTGGCGCTGGGGCTGCTTGCTGACCGTCTGGCAGACGATGCCCGCGTGGTGCTCCATCACCAGCTCCAGCAGCTTCAGCGCCTCGATGTCCGGGCCGCTTAAGAAGAACTCCAGGCGGTCAAAATCCAGGTGCCCGAGATGCTGCGGGCCATCGCAGGCAATGCGGACCCGTAAGGCGCTGCTGATCCCCCGCTGACTCAGGCCGAGCTGGGCCAGCGGCAGATCGGCGGGAACGCCGCCCAGCTCGATCCGCTCAATTTTTAACGGCAGCAGGTTGACCTCATGCGCCGTGGTATAGCTGCACGTAACGCCGGTTTTTTTCAGCGCCAGGCTGTCCATCATGGTGCCGCGCGGCACAATAAAGCCTTTGCTCAGGTCGCCCCGGCTGCTGTCGGGCTGAATTTCAGCGATCGCCATCGACGGCGTAGGCGCCAGATAATTTGGCGCAATCATCTCCAGCATACGCTGTGAAAAGCGCGGGAATTCGGCGTCCATTTTCATCTGCACGCGGGAGGTCAGGAAGGCGAAACCTTCCATCAGGCGCTCAATGTACGGGTCCGCCACTTCGATGCCGCGCATGCCGAGCCGCCCCGCCACTTTCGGGTAGCGTTCGGCGAACTCCGCGCCCATCTCGCGCAGATAGGCCAGTTCACGGTTGTAATATTCGAGCAGTTTGCTTTCCATCATTACCCCGCATCTTTCAGTTCAAAATGGCCGTTTTCCAGATCGACGTCGGTGCGAAAGAGAAACTCCAGCGGATACGGCACGCACCACAGGCGGCCTTTGATTTCGATAGACAGAACGTTGTGCAGATCTAACGAGGAGGTATCGGACACGCAGCGAACCTGAAGCCCCTGGGGCAGGATCCGCGGTTCAAAGTTAATAATCGCTTCGGTGAGCTTGCGCTGAATGTCGTGCCATTCGATATCAGACATTCTTTTCCCCGCCAGCGGCGCGACGCCGAAGTTAACGACGGAACGGCTCACCTGCGTCAACCCGCTCAGATCGCTGGAGGCATCGTGGTTGATGGTATTAAACAACCACTGTAAATCCCGCAGGACGTTACGACGCAGCGCGGCGTGGGTAATCAGATTGCTGTTGGCGGACTCGCGTTTTTTTTCCGGATCGTTATCCGTCAGGCGATCCAGCAGTGAGGGCTGCATTTTGTCGCGCGCCCCCACTTTCTCCTGCCTGCTGCGGGCCTGCCAGCCGCTGCGCAGCAGATCGCCTTCGCCAGCGGTATTACTCATCCGCACCATCCGAGGTAAATGTCACCAGCCTCAGGGTAAGCAGCGGGCTTTCGCTTTGCTCGCTCAGCCAGGCTTTCTGCCCCATGCCTTCATACAGGACACCGTCATCGTCCAGCGGGAGCCACTCGGTGGTGCGCCCCAGTCTAACGCTATCGGAAGCGCCGTCAGCAAACGGATAACGCGCCGGGATCTGACACACCTGCTCGGTGCCGTCCGTGAGGCGGACCAGCGCATGACGCCACACCAGATCGGTCACGCTGGCCGGAGCCTGAAAACGGATCGCATCGATGGCGCAGAACGGCACCCAGAAATAGCGGCCATTGACCAGGGTTTCACACACCGGCCCCAGACGGGCATCGCCGTCCATCAGCCATTCAAAGTTGTGGCTCTCTTCATTCTCCAGCGTGACCTGCCCGCGGCTTGCCGGGGCCTGTTCGAGTGCCTCCAGGCGCAGCGTTTGCGCTTGCCCGGCGCG
>NZ_QFRV01000192.1:0-2566 GCF_004136805.1 Enterobacter cloacae complex sp. GF14B | reverse complement strand
GACCCGCGCCTATCAGACCTACATTGAAGAGCTGAAGCAGTACCACAACCCGCGCTACGGCCGCGGCCCGATTGGCGGTAACTACTACGCGGGCACCTCTTCCATCTCCGCGAACGTGCCGTTTGGCGCAGCGACGATGGCGACACCGGACGGACGTAAGGCGCATACCCCGCTGGCGGAAGGGGCCAGCCCGGCTTCCGGTACCGACCACCTCGGGCCGACGGCGGTGATTGGCTCCGTGGGTAAACTGCCGACGGAAGCGATTCTTGGCGGCGTGCTGCTTAACCAGAAGCTGAACCCGTCGACGCTGGAAAACGACAGCGATCGCCAGAAGCTGATGGTGCTGCTGCGCACCTTCTTCGAGGTGCATAAGGGCTGGCATATTCAGTACAACATCGTCTCGCGCGAAACGCTGCTGGAAGCGAAGAAACACCCGGACCAGTACCGCGACCTGGTAGTGCGCGTCGCGGGCTACTCGGCGTTCTTCACCGCCCTGTCACCGGATGCGCAGGACGATATTATCGCCCGTACTGAGCATACGCTGTAATAGTGTATCCCCTCTCCCTTGAGGGAGAGGGAGAAAACACTAAAAACGGCAACCTCGGTTGCCGTTTTGCTTTTACTTTCGAATGAAATTAAATTTGTGCTCCCCGTCACCTTGTTATTAGAATGTTTCAAAACGCAGTGACCCAGGAGCATAGTATGACCGTAAAAGTTATCGTCACCGATATGGACGGAACTTTCCTTGATGAAGCCAAGCAGTACGATCGTGACCGCTTCCAGGCACAGTTTAAACAGCTTAAAGCCCGCAACATTGAATTTGTTGTCGCCAGCGGCAACCAGTATTACCAGCTCATCTCGTTTTTCCCGGAACTGAAGGATCAAATCTCCTTCGTGGCGGAAAACGGCGCGCTGGTCTTCGATCACGGCGAACAGATTTTCCACGGCGAACTGACCCGCCATGAGTCGCAGATCGTGATTGGCGAACTGCTGAAAGACAAAGGGCTGAACTTCGTGGCCTGCGGGCTGGAGAGCGCCTACGTCAGCGATAAAGCGCCGGACGCGTTCGTGGCGCTAATGTCAAAGCACTACCACCGCTTAAAGCGCATCAGCGATTACCGCGACATTGACGACGTGCTGTTTAAGTTCTCCCTGAACCTGCCGGACAGCGATATTCCTAATCTGGTGGATAAACTCCACGTCTCCCTGGACGGCATCATGAAGCCGGTCACCAGCGGCTTTGGCTTTGTCGATTTAATTATCCCCGGCCTGCACAAAGCCAACGGCATCAGCCGCCTGCTGAAGCGCTGGAAAATCTCTCCGCAAGAGTGCGTGGCCATTGGCGACAGCGGCAACGATGCCGAGATGCTGAAGCTGGTGAAATATTCCTTTGCGATGGGCAACGCGGCGGAAAGCATCAAAGAAATCAGCCGCTACAGCACTGACGACAACAACCATCAGGGCGCGCTGAACGTCATTCAGGCCGTGCTCGACAACCACGCTCCTTTCGACGTCTGATCCTTTCCTCGCCGGAGTCCTGCTCCGGCACCCTCACTCATTTTCCCGTCCTGTGGCGCAGGTCAAGTTTTTAAACTTGCATTAACTTATTTTTAACTTAAAGTATCGCTTGTAGACACTTTTACTTTCGAATGAAAGATGCGAGGCAGTTATGACCTTTACCAGTGAAACCTTGCCGGCGGATCACAAAGCGGCAATCCGTCAGTTGAAACGTGAGTTACGCGCGCAGATCGGCGACGTGCAGGCGGTGTTCGACAAGCTCAGCGACAGCATTGCCACCCGCGTGGCGGAAATTAACGCCCTCAAAAATAAAGGTGAATCCGTCTGGCCGGTAATTCCGTTTAACGATGTGAAAAACGGCACGATTACCGACGCGCAGCGCGAGGCCGTTAAGCGCCGCGGCTGCGCGGTGATTAAAGGTCACTTCCCGCGCGAGCAGGCGCTGGCGTGGGATCAGTCGATGCTCGACTACCTCGATCTGAACAAGTTTGACGAGGTGTACAAAGGGCCAGGCGATAACTTCTTCGGCACCCTGACCGCCTCCCGTCCGGAGATTTACCCGATCTACTGGTCGCAGGCGCAAATGCAGGCGCGCCAGAGCGAAGAAATGGCGCAGGTGCAGTCGTTCCTGAACCGCTTATGGACGTTCGAGAGCAACGGCAAGCAGTGGTTCGACCCGGACGTGAGCGTGATTTACCCGGATCGTATCCGCCGCCGTCCGCCGGGAACCACCTCGAAGGGACTCGGCGCGCATACCGACTCCGGCGCGCTGGAGCGCTGGCTGCTGCCTGCCTACCAGCAGGTCTTTGCCCGCGTGTTTGACGGCAACGTTGAGAAATACGATCCGTGGAACGCCGCGCATCGTACCGAAGTGGAAGAGTATACCGTCGATAACACCACCAAATGCTCGGTGTTCCGCACCTTCCAGGGCTGGACGGCGCTGTCGGACATGATCCCCGGTCAGGGGCTGCTGCACGTGGTGCCGATCCCGGAAGCAATGGCCTATATTCTGCTGCGTCCGCTGCTGGACGACGTGCCGGAGGACGAG
>NZ_QFRV01000191.1:0-2571 GCF_004136805.1 Enterobacter cloacae complex sp. GF14B | reverse complement strand
CGCTGGAGCTGGAGGACGACGGCGGCCTGCCGGTCATCCACTGCGACGGCCAGCGTGAAACCTTTGATGCGGTCGTGGTCGGGATCGGCGTCGATCTCAATCTGGAGCTGGCGCGTGACGCGGGGCTGAAAACCGGGCGCGGGATCGTGGTGAATGCCCAGGGACGCACCTCGGATCCGTTCATCTTTGCCGCAGGAGATGTGGCCCAGCACCATCACTACGGCTTGTGCATCCAGTCCTGGGCCTTCGCCCAGAATCAGGCGGTGGCGACGGCGAAAGCGATGCTCAATCCCGATGCGCCAGGTTATGACGACGCGCCGTGGCTGTGGTCGGATCAATACCAGCACAACATTCAGATCCTCGGCATTCCGCAGGCAGGCTGCCGAACGATAGTGCGTGAAGAGGCGCTGTACTTCTCGCTGGACGACAACGGGCGGCTGACGCAGCTGGTGGCGTTCAACGATGCGCGCACCGTCAAGCTGGCGAAGCGCTGGATGGCGGCGGGGCGGGATCTGTCGGACGTACCGCTTGCCGACCCGACATTTTCACTGATGTCACTGCGATAGCTAACCCGCACCCGTAGGGGGAGAAATGACCACACTAGAGACTAACACCGCGCCGGTTGAGGCGAGCGGTGAGGGGACCCGCACGCCCGAAAAAGCGGTGCGCTGGGCCATCCCGCTGTCGCTGCTGGCCTGCGTGCTGCTGGCCTTTTTCGACAAAATCAGCATCGCGGCGCTCTTTTCAGATACCCATTTCCAGCAGGCGATGGGCATTGATTTCGACACCACGCGCCTCGGCATTCTGATGAGCGCTTTCCTGCTGAGCTACGGCTTCTCATCGGTGTTTTTAAGCGGTTTAGGCGACAAAATCGCGCCGCTGCGCCTGCTCACCGGGATGATGGCAGTGTGGTGCGTGCTGATGGTGGCGATGGGCTTTACCCATAACTACACGCTGATGATCGTCCTGCGTATTCTGCTGGGCGTGGCGGAAGGACCGCTGTTCCCGCTGGCCTTCGCCATTGTGCGCCACAACTTCCCGCAGCATTTGCAGGCGCGCGCCACCATGCTGTGGCTGCTGGGCACCCCGGTGGGCGCGGCGATTGGTTTCCCGCTCTCCCTCTGGCTGCTAAACACCTTTGGCTGGCAGAGCACTTTCTTTGTGATGGCCATGCTTACCGTGCCGGTGCTTATCTTTGTGCGCATTGGTCTGCGCGGTATCCGCCTGGAGGCAAAACCCGGTACCTCGCAGGCATCACAGGACGAGCGGCGCGCCGCACGGCGCGAGCTGTTTGTCAGCCCGCACTTCTGGATCATCTGCATCTTTAACATCGCTTTCCTGACCTACCTGTGGGGCATCAACGGCTGGTTGCCTGGCTACTTAATTAAGGGCAAAGGCATCCACCTGGAGCATGCGGGCTGGCTGTCGTCGATGCCGTTCATCGCCATGCTGGCAGGGGAAGTGATTGGCGCGTGGCTCTCTGACCGGGTCGATAAGCGCGCGGCGGCCTGCTTTATCTCGATGGCGGGGGCGGCGGTAGGCCTGGCGGCGGTGATGCACCTCGACACCCCGCTTGCCATCATTGCGGCGATGAGCTTCAGCACCTTTATGTGGGGCACCGGCGCACCCAACATTTTCGCCCTGCTGGCGAAGGCCACCCATCCCCGGGTGAGCGCCACGGCGGGCGGTATCTTCAACGGGCTGGGAAACTTTGCGGGCGCGCTGTCGCCGGCGGTGATGGGCGCGCTGATCGCCTTTACCCACAGCATGGATTCCGGGCTGATTTTTCTGGCGGTGATGGCGGCGGTGGGCTGCGTCCTGTTACTGCCGCTGCTGAGACGTTACTGAGGAGAGTGTCATGACTGATTCAATCGTAACCAACAAAACAGGCATCAAACCTGACCATCTGACGATGGAAGAGTGGGTCGAGTCGCGCATCGCGCGCTTCGAAGGCCGTAAATACGACTGGAACGCGCTGAAGTTCCAGGCCGATTTTGATCCGAAATATCGCCGGGCGCAGATGCGCTACATCGGCACCGGCGCAACCGGCGTGGCGAACGACACCAATACCGTGCAGGCGGACCATTTTACCTTCTCCACCATGGTGCTGCCGTCGAAGTGCGAAGGACCGCTGCACCTGCACGACGACGTGGAAGAGGTGTTCTTCATGCTCAAGGGGCAGATCACGCTGATGATCCAGGACGGCGACAACTACACCGAAACCGTGCTGCGCGAGCGTGACCTGATCTCCGTTCCGCCGGGCATCTATCGCGGCCTGTTTAACCACGGCGAAGAAGAAGCGCTGATGTGCGTCATGCTGGGGACCAATAAGCCGGAAATCCCGACCTATCCGTCCGACCATCCGCTTTCCAAAGTGAAGCGGAACTAAGGGGGCATGATGACGGGTTTTCGTGAACAGGGAAGCGGCATTCCGCTGATGCTGCTGCACGGGATCAGCTCCGGCGCCGCCTCCTGGCACAAGCAGATGGCGCTGAACGGTTTTCGCGTGCTGGCGTGGGACATGCCGGGCTATGGCGAAAGCCCGATGCTGGCCGTAGCGCGGGCAAACGC
>NZ_QFRV01000190.1:0-2609 GCF_004136805.1 Enterobacter cloacae complex sp. GF14B | reverse complement strand
CGCAGCGGGCGGCTGGTGAGGTAGGCCATGTACCACTCCCCGGTGTGGGTCTGCAGCAGCGAGCCGTGGCCGCTCTTCTGTAGCGGGTTCTCCGGCAGGTGCCAGCTGGTCATCATCGTCACGTCCGGGTGCAGCTCGTACGGCCCGTCGATGTTTTTGGAACGCAGTACCACGACCGCGTGCTCGTAGCTGGTGCCGCCCTCGGCAACCATCAGGTAGTAACAGCCCGCGTGGCGATAAAGATGCGCCCCCTCGGTGTAGCAGAGCGGCGTGCCGGTAAACAGGGTTTTACGCTCGGGCGAGAGCGTGCCGGTCTGCGGGTCAAACGCCTGCATCACGATCGTGTTGTGCGGGTTGCTGTGGTGGCGCGGCCCCCACGGGCGATACAGGTAATATTTGCGGCCATCGTCGTCGTGGAACAGGGACGGATCAAACCCGCCGTTGCCCATCGGGATCGGTTCGCTCCATGGCCCTTCGATGGAGGGCGCGGCAACCAGGAAGTTGCGGCCATTTTTCCACGGCGAGTCGACAATCTTCACGTCGGTGTAGAGCAGCCAGAATGTGCCGTCGGCGTAGCTGAGGCACGGCGCCCAGATGCCGCCGGAGTCCGGGTTGCCCTTCATGTCCAGCATCGACACGCGGTCCAGCGGCGTGCTGACCAGCGACCAGTTTTTCAGGTCACGGGAGTGGTAGATGCGCACGCCCGGGAACCACTCGAAGGTCGAAGTGGCGATGTAGTAGTCCTCGCCCTGGCGGCACAGGGACGGGTCCGGGTTGAAGCCGGTAAGGATTGGGTTAGTAATTTCCATATTGCCTCCGGTTAATGGGATGCGGCTGTCGCGGCGTCGGGAACGGCCTCGCCCTGCGCCGCGCGGTGCTTGATCAGCTGCTGGCTGATGGCCTCCACGCGGGCGTCGGTGAGCTTGTAGAACGACAGCATGATGAACATGCCCGCGTAGAGCACCACCGGCACCACGCAGAACAGAATTTTGATGGTGGTCAGCACCTCGACCGGCTGCACGCTGCTGCTGGCGGAGTAGTTCACGTACGCCAGGATCCAGCCCACCACCGCCCCGCCAATTGCCAGGCCAATCTTCAGGCTGAACAGATAGGTGGAGAACACCAGCCCGTCGAGGCGGCGCCCGCTGCGGCTCTCCTCGTAATCCACCACGTCAGAGGCCATCAGCCACTGCAGCGGCGTGGTGGTGTTAAAGACGAACAGGAACAGGATGTTGAGGGCGAAGATCAGCGCGATGTGCTCGGCCGGGGTGACGAAAATCAGCAGGCTGATGAGCGAGTAGGCGACGATGATCCACTTGAAGGCGGTGACGCGATCGAAGCGGCCCAGCAGACGAGACGAGCAGAGCGAGCCGAACATGGTGGCGAGGCTGCCGTAGAGTAAAAACTGGGTCGCCATCTCCGGGTGATCCATCACGTATTTCACGAAGTAGAGCGTCGCCCCGCCGCGCACCACGTTGGAGCAGGTCGCCATCATCTTGAACGCGCACATGATCCGCCATTGTCCGTTGCCCAGCAGCAGCTTAAGGTCTTTCGCCACTGACGAGCCCGGCTGCACCTCAAAGGTGTAACGCTCTTTGGTGGTAAAGAAGCAGACGTAGAGCAGCACCACGCCGGTCATTCCCAGCACGCACATGGCGCCGAAATAGCCCACCTGCTCGTTCCCTTTACCGATGATGCTCACCAGCGGCAGGGCAATGCCGCTGATGGCGAGCGACCCCGCGGCGGCGAGGAAGAAACGCCAGGACTGAAGGGCGTGGCGCTCTTTCGGGTCGGCGGTGATCACCCCCGGCATGGCGCAGTACGGGACGTTAACGAAGGTGTAAACCAGGGTCAGGAGAATGTAGGTCGCGCAGGCGTAGATGATTTTGCCCTGCGCGGAGAAGTCCGGCGTGTAGAAGGTCAGCATGCAGACGATGCCAAACGGGATGGCGCCCCACAGCAGGAACGGGCGGAACTGGCCGTAGCGGGTACGGGTGCGGTCTACCAGCAGCCCCATCAGCGGGTCGGTCACGGCGTCGAGCACGCGGGAGACCAAAAACAGCGTGCCCATAATGCCCGCGGAGAGACCGAACACGTCGGTGTAGAAATAGGCCAGCAGGAACATCGTGGCCTGCCAGACGAAGCCGCAGGCGGTGTCACCCAGCCCGTAGCCAATTTTGTCTTTCATGGTTAATTGCGTCATCAGAATTACACCCTTATGTAGTGTGCTGAATTACAACATCGTGTTAATGGAGTGTAATGAGCTGTTCAATTAACCAGCAATGGTCATATCTTATTTCTGAATTACGTTATTTTGCTTTTGTGACGCCAACGATATATCACAACTTATTGTTTAAATTAGCAAATTACAGACATGCGAAAACCGTCCGCGGAATATTTCCCGCAGACGGTTTTATCTTAGAAAATAATTAAATGCCGAGCGCTTTTTTACCGGCGTTAATTACCTCGATAATTTTATCGGTGTCATAAATACAGCCTTTCCAGGTGCCGCCGCTCACCGACTGCAGCGCCGCCCACAGCCGGGTATCGTCCGGCAAAAAGTCGTGGGCGTGCAGGTCCGGGTGCGTCTGCCGCATTGCCAGCTCGCG
>NZ_QFRV01000189.1:0-2614 GCF_004136805.1 Enterobacter cloacae complex sp. GF14B | reverse complement strand
CAAGGACTACTTTGATAAGCGACATCGGCTCATGATCAAAGAAATTGACAAAGGTAACTCGGTTTTGGTGTATGCTAGTAGCTTTGATAACTAGCACATTGTCATGTGTAAGTTCTTAAAAGGATGGTTTGGATCATATGTTGTAAAGCATGTGCATGAAAATATTGCTTATAGCTTGTCTGAACTAGATGGTACAGAAGCAAAGGTTCCCATTGCAGGGAAAATGATCAAAGTGTTTAAGAGTAGAGAAGACAGAGATCCAGAAGAAGAGAAAAACACCGGTGAAGATCAAAGTGAAGATGAAGCTTTGGAATCATCCAGTGAAGAAGAAAGCAAGGAAGATGTACAAGAGGTCTAATCTTACAAAGAGACAATGTGGCACATACCGGAGGATGTGCAGGTTTAGAGGGGGTGGATGTCGTGCTGTGACACGTACATAGTGGGAACGCATGCTACAAGATCTATCTTGTAATTTTTTAGATACATAATTATATTTCCTATAATGTACATATGCATATTTAAGTATAATAATAAGCCTTCTATCTCATCCTATTATTTTTCTCAAGGGTAACCTATTCTTACTTTACCATCAGAAAATACTATGGGAAAAGCATCAATAGCTCCGCCTCTTTAACTTGGGGCAAAAAGCATTGATTCTTTATTTCTACTATCTCATTATCATCTCACACCCTAGCTAGATCCTATATCTAGGGTAAACTCCAATATATATATATTCTATGTATTTTTTATATTTTTCTTATATTTCTTTTTAAATAGCTACTAGGAGGGAATCAAATCCTAGTGGGACACTAGGTGGCATGATTTCAAAGATACACTTATTTTAATGCATTATTGCAAGCATGATTACAAAACTTTGTCAAGGAGCAATGTCATGCTTTCATATGGCATGAGGTGTCCTTTGGAATCAAATGAAAGTCTAGGCTAAGGGGACCACAAGAAGACTTTTGCTGCCACCCTATTTTGATGATTTTTTTACACAAGGTTCCAATCCGAATTGGAAAATGAATATAAAAAGGAAGTCGTAGCTAATGAGCTGAAGTTTCTGCCCATATTTTTACTTTTTTATTTGGAGCCACGGTTGAGGAGATATGATCAAAATACTGGACCCCAGTCTGCCCACATCATGCAGGGACAGCTCATTTCCAACTTTTCCAATTCCTGTTCACACTGGCTCCTCTCTTCTTGTGTAAACCCTTGGGGGTTCCCTTCACCTATAAAAGGGGACCTCTTCTTCCTTGAAAAGAACTCAAGCATTCAAGCCATTGATGAGAGGAATTCTTGAGGGAGTGAGTAGTAATGCCTAATTGTACTTAGCCCCATTAACATAAGCCCAAGCCTACACTTTCTCCTAGAGGAAGACTAGCCATTCTTGTACGCTATCCTTGGAAGATCAACTCTAATCAAAGAAGGTGTTGTACTTGGCGTATCAATCAAAGTGGAGTTCTCCCCTCTTCTTCTCTCTCCATCAATAATGGTGCCGAAGGGTTTGTCAAGTAAGATGTGTTCTACATTGATGTTTTCTTGATTTCTTGTTGTTTTAATTTTCATCTCTAATCCAATATATATATATGTATCTAATCTCATCTCCTTAACCAAACCTATCTCTCTCATTCTTAGTAATTCATCCTCTCTAGGTTCTCTTTGCTACAGGTACATCTCTCCCCGCAGTATCCTTATTGCCTACGGGCAAGAATAGGGCTTGGGAGGGAAACTTCTCATCTCTTCACTTCTCTCATATCTACATTTCTCACATACTATCCTAGATGAATAACCCACATGATGATCATTTCTATCGCTTTCACTCTGTACGATCTATTAGAATTAACGTATGGATTAGCCGTAAAATACACTTTCAACAACGTATAGTGTTTCTCTTCGGCCCTGAAAGGCTCAATGAAATACTTCTATCACCGGATCCCATCATACTACCTCTCATAGACTATAATTTTTCTTTTGATGTAAGCGTAGTTATCTTTCTATGAACCAAGAGGATTTGTATACACAATTAATCCCAATCACTAGAAAGAATATATATATTATGGTAAGCACAAAACTATAATTCCAAAGAACAATTCGTAGCCTATTTGGTCAGCCAAGATTGAATGCCATTAACTCATCTATTAACCCTTTCATATTACCTATGATATGATATGACCATAGCCTTGATGTTTTCATCTTCGTATTGTTTTGACATTCTCTTTTGCGTTCTTTCTTTGTGTGTGTGAGTGCAAGAGAGAAAGAGTGAGTCTTCTTTGATTGCACTTCTTTCCAAACCCTAGTCTTCATGGCATCTATGGTTTAACTCCTTCATATAGTTTTTGTTGAGTTCTCTCACAAACTCTCACAGCCATAAGCCCGGTGCTTTCCTGGCAAGACGGCAAATTTCTCGACAACGGTAAACACTTATAGATTTTCATAGTGATTTTGAGCAGAAGACCCTTAAAAATTGAGATAAAGTTGAGGGTGTCAAAATACAAATCAACAAGTAAACGTAATCAGCGATGCACCACATGGATGAGCAATAAACGTTATACAAAACACTAATTATGCTCCTCTTAACACAAAACAATCACTTCAAACAAGATCAATCCTT
>NZ_QFRV01000188.1:0-2625 GCF_004136805.1 Enterobacter cloacae complex sp. GF14B | reverse complement strand
TGAAAGAGGAGAAATTTGACACTATGAGCCGGGATGTATCCGACATGAAAAATGTATGCACAAACAAGTCTTGGGCTGATGTATGTGGTAGCAATGTGGTTTCTAATTCCTCACTCATGCAAGCTATGGCTCAAACAAAGAATGTTGAGAATGTGGATGTGGAGGAGTTGAAGGAACGGGAGCGACGTTCCAAGATCATTGTTATTCGTGGAATTCCCGAAGAGAAGTTAGAGACACCTCCTTCTCTTGCCATTGTTATTGAAGATTTCTTCAAAACCCACTTTGGCATGTCCGGAGTTATGGTCTATGGAGCACATAGAGTGGGGAAGCAAGGAGCTCCTCACTCGGGAGAACGGCCAATTGTATGCACCATGCCGGATGAGACCGAGCGAAAGATTATCCTTGATAATAGTTGGATCTATTTGAGGGATACAAAATGTTTTGTATGTGAAGATCGCACTATTAAGCAACAAAATATGCGTCGCAAGGCATATGAGGAAAAGAATAATAAAAACAAGGAGATCTCTCATGAAGAAAATGTGCCCAAGGAGGAGGCAAGTCTCTCAAGCAAATAGGGATGCGTGACCTATGAGACCGAGTTACAATTGAAAATATGCTTTTGGAATTGTAATGGATACCCATGGAATGCGGGGGTTGGCATTGATGAACTAACAAGCAAAGCCGATGTTGTACTTCTTGTTGAAACTTGGGAGCATGATACACAAAGGATTAACGGCTTGGAGGATTACAATGTACATTCATTGATGTGGTCAAAGAATCTCAAGCAACGAAGAGGA
Source organism: Enterobacter cloacae complex sp. GF14B (assembly GCF_004136805.1). Classification (NCBI taxonomy): domain Bacteria; kingdom Pseudomonadati; phylum Pseudomonadota; class Gammaproteobacteria; order Enterobacterales; family Enterobacteriaceae; genus Enterobacter; species Enterobacter cloacae complex sp. GF14B. Next base: position 1,828 of record NZ_QFRV01000188.1, on the reverse strand, counting down.
CAAGGAGGGGTAGCATGTATGGTTAAGAAAGGATTGGAAGATTTTGTATCAATTGTGAAAGATGACAAGTACAAACGTTATGTATGGCTGAAAATTATGACACCAAAAAGAACACCCATTTGCTTCATTCCTCATCATGATTTACCCTTTTATGCTTGCATGGATAGAGATCAACCATTTTCTGATTTGGAAGAGGACATTGCTTATTTCAAAGGTGAAGGTGATGTTATTGTATTTGGGGATATGAATGCTCGCACAAAAACATTGCAACATGATACTCAACAATTTGATATGCCATACATTTCAAGGGAGTTGGAGGAAGTTCACTTGTATGATTGTACTTCAATGGATGAGAAAGAGCCGGATCACTATGGAAAGTTACTTTTACACATGTGTAATAGCACGGGTATGCTCATTGCCAATGGTGTATCTTTGTGGAGTGGAACCAATGGATTTACATGTAGAAAACATAATGGGGATAGTGTGATTGACTATATGCTACTCTCCAAAGCCATCATGTATCGCATAAAGAGTTTTATGTTTGGCCAATGGACTTCAAAATCAGACAATTGGACCTTATGTATTGACCTTGCATGTGGAGAAGCAACTAAGCATGATAATCTCACCCAAAGGGAAGAGAAGTTATCACTATGTATGGATTTCAAACGGGCACCAATGTACATTGAAATGGTTGAGCAAAAATTATGGATGACAAAGCTTCAATATGATGCACCATTGGAAACTAAATGGGAAGCTTTCAAGAAAGTTATTTGTTCTTGTGCCAAAGAATGCTTTGCCATAAAGCATCTCCATGGTATCAACAAAGATAGATCATGCAAAAGGTGGTTTGATAAAGAATGTCAAGATGCTCGAAAGTCTTTGATAAAGCTTGATGCAACTATGGACAAAGACAACTATCAAAGTCATTGCATACATACAAGGCATTGATTCAAAAGAAGAGAAGAAGATGGGAAGTAAAGCAACAAGAATTTCAAGTCCAAGAAAAGGCACATGCATGTGGAAGATTTTGGAGAAACTTGAGGGGCAAGCGGGTTGAGAATTTTGGTAACTTGAGTCTAGTGGATATATACACACAGTGTAGGCAATTATATGAGCAAGAAAATACTGAAAAAATGCCATTTTATGGTTCACTCCCATGTATGCCGTCTTTTTTTACTATTGAGGATGTATGCGGTGGGCTTGAAAAGTTGGCCACTCGCAAAGCGGGAGAACTTCAAGGTATCAAGCTAGAAATGATTAAATGGACGGGAGATTTTACCCATGAGTGGATGTGTGATATCTTCAACCTTGCACTTCAACGTGGTGTGCCTTGTGATTGGAGCACTAATTGGGTCAAGCCTTTGCATAAAGGAGGGGATGTAAAGAATGTAAACAACTACCGGACTATAATGATTGGGTCTCTTATGGAAAAGTTGTTTGGGTGCATAATGGAGATAAAATTGAGTGATTGGGCTGAAGAGAATGACAAGCGTGCAAAGGGACAAGCGGGTTTTCGTCGATGCCATAGCACCATTGATCATCTTGTCACTCTTCGTGTTCTCATGGAGGAAAGTCGGTTGAAAGACAAGCGATTGTATTGTTTTTTTGTGGACTTTCAGAAATCCTTTGATATGATTCCACGTAACAATTTGTGGAGAATGATGGAAGAACTCCAAGTGACAAGTGAGTTTATGCTTGAGGTTTCTCAAATCTATGAGAAAGTGATGTGTCAATTGCGCATGGAAAGAGGAGAAATTATTGTAAGCACTATTGGGATTAAACAAGGATGTCTGTTGTCACCAACACTCTTTGGTCTATGCATCAATCA
>NZ_QFRV01000187.1:0-2636 GCF_004136805.1 Enterobacter cloacae complex sp. GF14B | reverse complement strand
GGTTGCCCGGCAGCGCCAGCCACAGCTTTTGCGTATCGCTGAGGGATTTCTCGCGGCTTACCGGCGTCATGGCGGCGATCAGGGCGTTATCGTCAAACTGCGCGGTTTCGCCGCTGAGCACCACGGCGCCGTCGCGCATCACCGAGACGTGACTCGCCAGCTGCCGAATCTCCGGCAGCTTATGCGAGATAAAAACAATCCCGACGCCAAGATCCTGCAAGGCGCGGATCTGGCGAAACAGCCGTTCGGTTTCACCTGGCGTCAGCGAGGCCGTGGGTTCATCGAGGATCAGAATTCTGGCGTTGCGCATCAGCCCGCGCAGGATCTCCACCATCTGCTGGTCAGCCACCTCGAGGGTGCTGGCGGTGGCGTCGAGGTTAAGCTGGCATTGCAATTGCCGGAGTTTTTCCGCCAGACGTTTTTCCCGATCGCGCTCTCGCGGCAGACGAAACAGGATGTTTTCCCGCACCGTCAGGTTGGGAAACAGCAGCGGCTCCTGCGGCACCAGATAAATGCCTAACCTGTGCGCCTGAGCCGGGGTAAGCCGTGTAAAAGACTCACCCGCCACCGAAAGTTCACCGCTATCCGGGGTTTCTACCCCGGCGATGATCTTCATCAGCGTCGATTTTCCCGCGCCGTTACCGCCCATCAGCGCATGCACCTGCCCCGCAAGCAGCGTGAAATCAATGCCTTTTAAGACCGGTACGCCTGAAAACTGCTTGCTGATATCACGCGCGTCGAGAAGTGGTGTCATCATCGCTCCGCTATTGAACAAATGATTTTTAGATTTAATAATGTTCAAAAGCGTAGACGGTGAACTATATTTACAACCGTGCAGGGATCACAATTTTATCGATTGAGATTTAGATAAACCGGAATCGATCGAAATGATCTGTTTTGTCGCGTGGCTCACATTTTCACGTCGCGCCATCACGAACATATGATCTAAATTTTTATAAGAGTTCAATTATGAGCGATAAACGCACTGCGGAAGAAGGACGGTTTGCCGGGCTGGCACTGGCGGAAGAGGAGCTGGTGGCGCGCGTGGCCTGGTGCTACTACCACGACGGGCTGACCCAGAACGACATCGGCGAACGGCTCGGGCTGCCGCGATTAAAAATCTCCCGCCTGCTGGAGAAAGGCCGTCAGTCCGGGGTGATCCGCGTGCAGATCAACTCCCGCTACGAGGGCTGCCTGGCGCTGGAAACCGAGCTACAGCAGCGCTTTGGCCTGAAGCTGGTGCGCGTGATGCCTGCCCTGAATACCCCGCCGATGAACGTGCGGCTGGGCATTGGCGCGGCGCAGTCGCTGATGGGCGTGCTGGAGCCCGGCCAGCTGCTGGCGGTGGGGTTCGGTGAAACCACCATGAGCAGCCTGCAACACTTAAGCGGCTTTATCAGCTCGCAACAGATCCGCCTGGTGACGCTTTCCGGCGGCGTGGGGCCGTATATGACCGGTATCGGCCAGCTGGATGCGGCCTGTAGCGTCAGCATGATCCCCGCCCCGCTTCGCGTGTCATCCGCTGAAGTGGCCGGGATCTTAAAGCGCGAAACCAGCGTGCGGGACGTGATCCTCGCCGCGACCGCCGCTGACGTGGCGGTGGTCGGCATTGGTTCCGTGAACCAGCGCCGTGACGCCACCATCCTGCGCTCCGGCTATATCAGCGAAGGTGAACAGTTGATGTACGCCCGTAAAGGCGCGGTGGGCGATATCCTCGGCTATTTCCTCAATGCCGAAGGTGAATGCGTCGAGGAGCTGGAGATCCACAAAGAATTACTGGGCGTCACGCTCGATGAACTGGCGCAGCTGCCCACCATTGTCGGCGTGGCCGGAGGGGAAGAGAAAGCCGATGCGATTTATGCCGCACTGAAAGGTCGCCGTATTAATGGCCTGGTGACGGAAGAGACGACAGCCCGCGCGGTGCTGGCTCTGGCCGGATAAGAGCAGCCCTGCGCTAACAGCGAGGCAAGCTCATGAGTTACCTTTTAGCGTTAGATGCAGGGACAGGCAGCGTTCGCGCCGTGATTTTCGATTTACAGGGCAACCAGATTGCCGTTGGCCAGGCCGAGTGGAAGCACCTGAGCGTGGAGAACGTGCCGGGGTCGATGGAGTTCGATCTCGACACCAACTGGCGGCTGGCCTGCCGGTGTATTCAGCAGGCGCTGGAGCGCGCACGGCTTAGCGCGGCGGATATTCAGTCCGTCGCCTGCTGCTCGATGCGCGAAGGGATTGTGCTGTACGACCGCAACGGCGAGGCTATCTGGGCCTGCGCCAACGTCGACGCCCGCGCCAGCCGCGAGGTGGCTGAACTCAAAGAGATCCACGACTACCGGTTTGAATCCGAAGTGTATGAGGTCTCCGGCCAGACGCTGGCGCTGAGCGCCATGCCGCGCCTGCTGTGGCTGGCGCACCACCGTCCGGATATTTACCGCAAGGCTGCGACTATCACCATGATCAGCGACTGGCTGGCGGCGAAGCTCTCCGGCGAGCTGGCGGTCGACCCGTCCAATGCGGGCACCACCGGTATGCTGGATCTCTTCTCCCGCGACTGGCGTCCGGCGCTGCTCGACATGGCCGGGCTGCGCGCCGATATCCTTTCCCCGGTGAAAGAGACCGGCACCGTGCTGGGCGCGATA
>NZ_QFRV01000186.1:0-2660 GCF_004136805.1 Enterobacter cloacae complex sp. GF14B | reverse complement strand
AAGGGAAACGCTACGCGCTGCACCACGCGATTATTGCGGGGGATACCGCGTACGGCAGCTGGCGCGACGGCGGCCTGACGCTGCTGGACGTGAAGGATCGCACCCAGCCTAAGCTCATTAGCCACCGTAACTGGAGCCCGCCGTTTGGCGGTGGGACGCACACCGCGCTGCCGCTGCCGGACCGCGATCTGCTGGTGGTGCTGGACGAAGCGGTGCTCGATAACCAGGAAGACGGCGAGAAGCTGATCTGGCTGTTTGATATTCGCGAGCCGTCGAACCCGGTGAGTATCTCTACCTTCCCGCAGCCGGATGAAATCGACTACGTGGCGAAAGGGGCGCATTTTGGCCCGCACAACCTGCACGAGAACCGGCCGGGGAGCTTTGTCAGCTCAACGCTGATCTTCGCGACGTATCAGAACGCGGGCGTGCGCGCGTATGACATTTCCAATCCGTATCGCCCGGTGGAAACGGGAGCGCTGGTGCCCGCGGCGCCGGAGAGGATGATGGATACGCGGCCGAATCGCCCGCAGGTGATCCAGTCGTGCGACGTGTTTGTGGATGCGCAGGGGATTATTTACAGCACGGATTATAACGGTGGGTTGTCGGTGATTGAGTATCTGGGGTGAGTGCGGTTTGATGCCCTCACCCCGGCCCTCTCCCACGGGGAGAGGGAGAAAATCAACTGTACTGCCGCACCCGCGCCACCAGCTCTTCCGCGCTGTCGATGCGGTCGGCAATCACAATCAGCGCTTTACCGAGGGATATCGCGTGGCGCAGGCATTCGTGACGCATCGCTTCATCCTGAATGGTGTCGATATCCGCCACATGGGAAAGCCCGACGCTGCGGCGAATCAGCTCGGTGCCGCAGAATCCGATGGCATCGTGCCAGACCTTTTTCAGGAATGCGGAGGCATAGCCCGGTGCGCTGAGTGCGGCGTCGCGGGCTTTCTCGTTTTCCAGCACCTGGAAGCGCTCCGCAAAGGTGTTCCACAGTTCCTGAATATCGGTCAGGCGCTGCTCGCGCGCGGCGGCGGCATCGCGAATGCCGAGGTGCCCCGGCAGGCCGCAGAAGTTCAGCAGCAGGTTGCCGATGGCGGTGCCAACGTCAAAGCCAATCGGCCCGAAATAGCCGAACTCAGCGTCGATGGCCTTCAGGCTGCCGTCGGCCACAAAAATCGAACCGCTGTGAATGTCTCCGTGCAGCAGGGCTTCGGCGTGCGAGAAAAAGCGGTGCTTGAGGGAGGCCACGGCGATTTTAAGCTGGGCGTCGTCGCGCAGGGCGGCAACATCGTTTTCCAGCTCGGCCGGGTAGCTGTTGCGCGCGTGGATCTGGTACGGATCGTTGAAGAACAGATCTTCGGTGATCTCGCACATCTCCGGGTTGATGAATTTTGCCACCTGCGCTTTTTTCTCGTGCGGATGCAGATAAAAATCGCTGGTGTGGAAAAGGGTGTGAGCCAGATATTCCCCCAGCTGACGCGCTGCCTGTGGGTAATAATTATTTCTGATCAGCTCGCCGCGCCAGATGCGATGGCTGGAGAGATCTTCCATCACCATCACCGCCAGTTCCGGATCAAAGTGGTGGATTTTCACGGTGTGCTGCGGGCTGTGCTGGTAATGCTCGACCAGGGTTTGCGCTTCAAGACGGGCACGATCCAGCGTCAGCGGCCAGGATTCGCCGACGCAGCGTACGTAGGGCAGCGCCTGCTTAACGACGATGCGGCTGACGCCCGCGCTGTCGAAAATTTTAAAAACCAGATTGAGGTTGCCGTCGCCCACTTCCTGCGCCTCTACCAGCGATGACGGATCGTCAAGTCCGCCAAACTGCCTGGCATACTCCACGGCGTCCTGAGCGGTAAAGGTACGGTATTGCGACATGGCCTGCTCCTCAGTTTTGCTAATTAAGACATGTAGACGTCTATACATCTGGATTTCATCCTGACACAATGTGCTACAACAACGCAACAGGGAATTAACGACATGCAGACATTACAGACGACCAGCCTGCGGGTGGCGAATAATCAGCTCTTTATTCTCGACCAACAGGCGCTTCCGCAGGAGAAACGCTGGGTGGATGCCTCGACGGTCGAGGCGCTGGTCGGGCATATCCACGCTTTGCGCGTACGTGGCGCGCCGCTGATTGGTCTCTCTGCAAGCCTGCTGCTGGCGCTGTTAGCGGAAAGCGGCAAAAGCCGCGACGAGCTGGCGGTGGCGCTGGAAACCCTGCGCGCATCCCGCCCGACGGCGGTAAACCTGATGAACAACCTCGACCGCATGAAGCTGGCGCTGTGGCAGGAAGAGTATGTTCCGGCGCTGGTGGCGGAGGCGCTGCGCCTGATTGACGAAGACAAACGGCTCTGCGACGCGATTGCAAAAGCGGGCAGCGCGCTGGTGAAGCCCGGCAGCCGTCTGCTGACCCACTGCAACACCGGCGGGCTGGCGACGGCGGGCGTCGGTACCGCGCTGGGGGTGATTGCTCGCGCGCATAAGGAAGGCAAGGTAAGCAACGTCTGGGTGGATGAAACCCGTCCGCTATTGCAGGACGGCAGGCTGACCGCGTGGGAACTCGGCGAGCTGGGCGTGCCGTATCAGCTAATTACCGACTCCATGGCCGCCAGCCTGATGGCAAAAGGGCAGGTCGACGCCGTGTGGGTGGGGGC
>NZ_QFRV01000185.1:0-2705 GCF_004136805.1 Enterobacter cloacae complex sp. GF14B | reverse complement strand
CGCTGGCCCATTTTCAGGGCAAAGCCAATCTGCTGCGCAGGCTGCATGCGCTGAAGCAGGCCGATTTCAGCCGCCACGCTGCACGCGTTCGCTGCCCCGTGCAGATTATCTGTTCCACCGACGATCTGCTGGTGCCGTCCGTCTGTTCTGATGAACTGCACGCCGCACTCCCGCACGCCCGCAAAACGGTCATGTGCCAGGGCGGGCATGCCTGCAACGTGACCGCGCCGGACATCTTTAACACTCTGCTGCTGAACGGGCTTGCCAGCCTGCTGCACAGCCCAGAACCCGCTTTGTAAGGAGTTTGAATGAGCGAAGCCATCACGCCCGCCGCGCTGGAAACGCTGTTTACCGGCGCACGTACCCATAACGGCTGGCTGGATATACCGGTCAGTGACGAGACGCTGCACGAGATTTATGACCTGATGAAATGGGGGCCGACGTCCGCCAACTGCTCCCCGGCGCGCATTGTGTTTGTGCGAAGCCCGGAAGGAAAAGAAAAGCTGCGCCCGGCGCTCTCCAGCGGCAACCTTGAGAAAACGCTCACTGCCCCGGTCACGGCGATTGTCGCCTGGGACAGCGAGTTTTATGAGCGCCTGCCTGAACTGTTCCCGCACGGCGATGCCAGAAGCTGGTTTACCGCAAGCCCCGCGCTGGCGGAAGAAACCGCCTTTCGCAACAGCTCAATGCAGGCCGCGTTCCTGATTTTCGCCTGCCGCGCGCTCGGGCTCGACACCGGGCCGATGTCCGGTTTTGACCGGGAAAAAGTGGACGCGGCCTTTTTCACGGGCACGCTGCTTAAAAGCAATCTGCTGATCAACATCGGCTACGGCGATACGACCAAACTGTACGGACGCCTGCCGCGTCTGGCCTTTGACGATGCCTGCGGGCTGGCGTAAGGAGCCATCATGACGACACCCGATCAACAAACGTTCCGTGATGCCATGGCCTGCGTCGGTGCGGCGGTCAATATCATCACCACCGACGGCCCGGCGGGAATGGCGGGCTTTACCGCAAGCGCGGTATGCAGCGTAACCGATACCCCGCCCACTCTGCTGGTGTGCCTCAACCGCGGCGCGTCGGTCTGGCCGATTTTCAGCGAGAACCGCACCCTGTGCGTTAACACGCTGAGTGCCGGACAGGAGCCTTTATCCAACCTGTTTGGCGGGAAAACGCCGATGGCGGACCGCTTTGCCGCTGCCCGCTGGCAGACAGGCGACACGGGCTGCCCGCGTCTGGAAAATGCGCTGGCCTCGTTCGACTGCCGCATCAGCCAGGTGGTGAGCGTTGGCACTCACGACATTCTGTTTTGCGACATCGTATCCATCGTACGCCACCCGGCGCCGCAAGGGCTGGTGTGGTTCGACCGCGGCTATCACGCACTTATGCGACCCGCCTGTTAATCCGCATTCAGGAGACAGATCATGTTCGGACTTCCCCACTGGCAGTTGAAATCGACCTCCACAGAAGCAGGCGTGGTCGCGCCGGATGAAAGGCTCCCGCTCGGGCAGACAATGGTGATGGGCGTGCAGCATGCGGTCGCGATGTTTGGTGCGACGGTGCTGATGCCCATGCTGATGGGGCTGGATCCTAACCTCGCCATTTTGATGTCGGGTATGGGTACCCTGCTGTTCTTTTTTGTCACCGGCGGGCGTGTGCCCAGCTATCTGGGCTCCAGCGCCGCCTTCGTTGGGGTGGTCATTGCAGCGACCGGGTTTAACGGTCAGGGTATTAACCCCAACCTGAGCGTGGCCCTCGGCGGCATTATCGCCTGTGGGCTGGTCTACACCCTGACCGGTCTGGTGGTGATGAAAGTCGGCACACGCTGGATCGAGCGGATGATGCCCCCCGTCGTCACCGGGGCGGTGGTGATGGCGATAGGCCTGAACCTCGCGCCGATTGCGGTGAAGAGCGTTTCCGGCTCACCGTTTGAAAGCTGGATGGCGGTGATTACGGTGCTGTGCATCGGCGTGGTGGCGGTCTTTACGCGCGGCATGATCCAGCGGCTGCTGATCCTGGTCGGGCTGATTGCGGCCTGTCTGGTCTACGCGCTGCTGGCGAACGTGTTCGGCCTCGGCAAACCGGTTGATTTCACACTGATTCATCAGGCCGCCTGGTTCGGCATGCCGCACATAACCTCGCCCACCTTTAACGCTCAGGCGATGATGCTCATCGCGCCTGTCGCGGTGATTCTGGTGGCTGAAAACCTGGGCCATTTGAAAGCCGTAGCGGGAATGACCGGCCGCAATATGGACCCGTATATGGGACGGGCGTTTGTGGGAGACGGTCTGGCGACCATGCTCTCCGGCTCGGTCGGCGGCAGCGGCGTGACGACCTACGCGGAAAACATCGGCGTGATGGCAGTGACCAAAGTCTACTCGACGCTGGTCTTCGTGGCGGCGGCGGTGATGGCGATGCTGCTCGGCTTTTCCCCGAAATTCGGCGCATTGATCCACACCATCCCGGCACCCGTGATTGGCGGCGCCTCGATTGTGGTATTTGGTCTTATTGCCGTCGCGGGTGCACGTATCTGGGTGCAGAATCATGTTGATCTGAGCCAGAACGGTAACCTGATCATGGTGGCGGTGACACTGGTGCTGGGGGCGGGTGATTTCGCCCTGACGCTGGGCGGGTTTACGGTGGGCGGGATTGGCACGGCGACCTTCGGCGCGATCCTGCTCAACGCCCTGCTGAGCCGCCGGGTG
>NZ_QFRV01000184.1:0-2728 GCF_004136805.1 Enterobacter cloacae complex sp. GF14B | reverse complement strand
CCTCTCCCGCGAACACGCGCGCCCGCTGCTGTTCACCCTGAATGGCCTGCTCCAGCAGCGTTACGGTTGGTTTTGCCTGCGGCTTCAGCGCCAGCCAGCTCTTCAGCTGGGTCAGGGCGCGCGCCCAGTTGCCGCTGAGGATCAGAAACTGCACAAACGCGGCGCGCAGATCGGCATCCGCCGGACGAGCTTTGATTTCGGCTTCCAGGCGAAGCAGCGCGTCGCTAATCGACTCACCCGCCAGACGTTGATAAAGCGTATTCATAGCCCCTCCTTAATTCGTCGCGCGCCAGGTGCCCACTGCCGGATCGCGCAGCTGCGGACGCAGCGTGTCAATCAGAACAACGTTCAGCTCCGCGCCCGGTGCAACCCATGCGCTCCAGATCTTCTTCACCTCTGCGATACGCGCCTGGAGTCTGGCGTCGTCGCTGGCGATCTCACGGGTGATTTCCACCGCCACCGTGCCGTTGCTCTTCCAGCCGTTCAGAGTGCTGTCGTACGGCAGGATCATCCAGCTCTGGTCGCTGTTCGGGGTGCTGAAGACCATGCGCTCTTTGTTAACGGAGGTGATCAGCGCCTTTTCAGGATCGACCGCGTTGTTCAGTCCCATCACCGGGAAGCCGTGAATGTAGGTGACCGGAATCGCTTTCTGCGTCCCGTTACGATTTTGCGTCACCACGGTGTGGCCGCTGAGCCAGCTACCGTTGCCGCAGCGGGTGGTGTCGGAATCCGGAATAAACAGCGCCGGCGCGGAGGAACCGCCCTCCCAGAAGGTGCGCAGGTGGCAACCGTCCTGAAGGGTGAACTCCTGCCATGGCGTACGATCTGCCGCCACGGTGTGCGTCTCCGGATTCTGGTCAGGCGGCAGCAGCGCGCCTGAGGTGGTGGTCGTTGCCGCCGCCGTTTCCTGCTGTTTCACCACCAGCGCCCAGTCCTGCGCTTTAGCCGCTGTGCCCCGGGCAAGCGTCGTGCCTTCCGGATCGTTAAGCGTCCAGTTCAGGGTATTCAGCTTGCTGCACTGGTGCTCCAGCAGCGAGCCAAGGCGCGGCACGAAGTTTTCCAGCACCGAAACCTCTTTCTTGCCGTTCGCCACGATACGCAGCGCCACGTCCGCCTTACACCAGCTTTGCGGCGTATTGTCTTTAATGTTGTCGATCCAGATATCCAGCTTCTGCGCAGGAGACTGCACGATGCGGAAGTTTTCAGCCTGTGCGGTGGTCGCCACCGTCAGAAGAGCCAAACCCGATAGCCAAAGTTTCATATCAATCCTTGTGTGTCTAATCAGTTCCGCAGGGAAGAAATTGTGCTGCGTCAGAGAGCGTATGCAGCAAAGTGGTGTCCTGAGGGTTGCCCATCCACACCGCCACGGCGGTATAGTTATCCTGAGCATTGCCCTCCTGTTCGGCATTCTTTTGAATGATTTGGTTCATTAAGGTCAGCCACTCCTGTGGCGTATTGACCATGTGCAGCGACTGCTTCATCTGCTCTTCGCTAACGCCGTGCCAGAAACCGTCGGTGCAGAGCAGGAAGGCATCACCGTCCTCGACCTGCACGACATCGCTGTAGCTCGCTTCCGGTCCGCCATTCTCAATACCCAGCGCCAGATACAGCAGGTTGCTGTTGAGATCGTCGGTCTGATGCCCGGCATCTTTCATCTGCTGGACGAGGCTGTGATCGGTGGTGACATGCCACAGCCAGCCGCGGCGAAACAGGTACAGGCGGCTGTCTCCGGCGTGCGCCCAGTAAGCCAGACGGTAATCCCTGTCGATAAACAGGCTGACCAGCGTGGTGCCCATCCGGCGATAGTCCTGCACGGCCTGTTGTTCGCTGAGGATGGTGCGGTTCGCCGTTTGGACGTAGTCACGAATATGCTGCGCATTAAGGTGCTTGTCGCCGTCAAAGCGGGAAATAATGCTGTTGCGGGCCAGCTCAGCGGCCACCTCGCCGCCCGGCAGGCCCGCGATGCCGTCACAGACGACAAAGCAGGCTGAACGTTCCCCGATGGTTTCTCCCGTCTGATCCTGGTTGCTGGCGCGCGTCCCCTGGCGGGAGAGAGAAGCCGTTGCGATATTCATTTTTCTTCCGATCCGCTTTGTGAGTCTTTGTACTGATTGACCTCCATGTCATAGGCATGGAGGAAGGCTTCGCCAAACAGGGTATGGAAGTCGTCCTCGATCTCGCCCGCCGTCTCGCCATAGCTGCGAACGAAATAATCCCACAGCGCGGCTTTACGGCTGCCCGGCAGCGCCAGGCGTGACGTCATCCCGTTCTGCTTCGCCTGCTCTTCCAGCTGTTCCGGATTAAAGGATTGCAGCATGGCGGCGATAATGGCGCGGATACCGGAGATCATCCCCAGCTGGTGCGCCTGGAGATCGATTAGCGCATCACGCACCGATTTGGTCGGCGGCATAAAGCCCGGCATCGGCGTGCCGAACATCTGGATCAGCACCGTTTTCCCGGTCGGCAACAGTTTGAACGGGTTGTTCGCATCGTCGAGCACCATGGTCATATCGGCTTTCACCCCACGCTTGAGGATGGAGCGCGAGGAGAGCAGCGCCACGGTCCCCTGCGAGAACATGCCCAGGATCTGCCCCAGCTGACGCATATTTTCCCGGTCGAATTGCGGTACCGGCTGCATTTCGCTCAGGCCCATGCCCTCCAGCAGCGCCTCCAGCAGTTCGCCCTGAAGCACCTCGCCCCGCTCGCCGGTCTGCGCGGAGGCAGCAGG
>NZ_QFRV01000017.1:0-66517 GCF_004136805.1 Enterobacter cloacae complex sp. GF14B | reverse complement strand
ATCAGCTTGCCGCCGGTAATGGTGATAAACCCGTCCATGCCGTCGCGTTCGGCGTGATCGAGCAGCACGATGCCGCGGCTGACGTTACGCCCGCTCGGATCGTTATCGCTGGCGACGAGGGGACGCACGCCCGCGTAGGCACGCAGAATACGCGTCTGCGCCATCACCGGGGCCAGCTTTTCCCCTTCGCGCAGCAGGATATCCACCTCTTCAGCGGTGACGCGGTTGTAATCAATTTCGCTGTAGTCCACATGCATTGAGGTCGTGCCGATTAACGAAATGGTGTCCCCCGGCACGAGGATATCGGCGTCAGACGGTTTACGGCAGCGGTTGATGACATGGTTATTGATGCGGTGGTCGAGGATCAGCAGCGAGCCTTTCGCCGGGAACATGCGCACCGACAGGTCCGCGTATTCCGCGATGCGCTGGCCCCAGATCCCCGCCGCGTTGACCACGACGGCGGCATACAGCTCGCGGTGTTCGTTGTACTGCGCATCAAACACGCGCACTCCGCGCACGGTATTCCCTTCGCGAATAAGCCCGGTGACGTGATGCCCGGTCAGGATCTGGGCGCCATGTTCCCGCGCGTCGAGCATATTGGCGGCGGTCAGGCGGAAAGGATCAACGGTTCCGTCCGGTACTTTTACCGCGCCCAGTAACGCCGGGTTTACCGAGGGTTCAAGACGGCGCGCCTGCGCAGGATCGATCGCCTCGGCCTGAATGCCTGCCGCCGTGCAGGCGGTGATAAAGGTTTGCTGAAAGCCGAGGTCGTCTTCTGGAAGGGTGATAAAAAGACCGTTGGTCGGTTCAACGCAGTGGCGGGCGATGCGCCTGAGGATCTGGTTTTCAGCGATACACTCGCGCGCTGACTCAGCGTCAGTGACCGCATAGCGGGCGCCGCTGTGCAACAGACCGTGGTTACGTCCCGTCGCGCCGGTGGCGATATCGTGGCGTTCCAGAAGCGTGACGCTCAATCCCCGCAGGGCGCAGTCGCGTGCGATGCCGGCACCCGTCGCGCCACCGCCAATGATAATCACATCGCTGAAGCGTGGATCGTGAATTGTCATTGCCTTTCCTCTATGTTCGTTTTTTTGCATTTAGCCACATTGATCGTGTGGTTTGTTTGATTTCGAACATAAACGCGCGAAATTCGAAAGTGAAACGTGATTTCATGCGCTTTTTTGCGCATTCTGTCATATTTCTGTAACAATCTGTGCGTTGATTCACAGTAACATTCACCGTGATTTCTTAACATCGCCGCCTCTGTAGCCGGGCGCGAGATGCCCGGTCATTTTTTGAAAGGCCACGGAGGCTGTTATGCTCAGTATCTTTAAACCTGCGCCACATCGGGCGCGACTGCCAGAGGCAGAGATTGATCCTCTCTACCGCCGTCTGCGTTGGCAAATCTTCCTCGGGATCTTCTTCGGGTATGCGGCGTACTATCTGGTACGTAAAAACTTTGCGCTCGCCATGCCGTACCTGGTGGAGCAGGGCTTCTCTCGCGGCGATCTGGGATTTGCGCTGTCGGGGATCTCCATCGCGTACGGTTTTTCAAAGTTCATTATGGGGTCGGTGTCGGATCGTTCGAATCCGCGCGTGTTCCTGCCCGCCGGTCTGATCCTCGCGGCAGCGGTGATGCTGTTCATGGGCTTTGTGCCGTGGGCGACCTCAAGCATTGCCATCATGTTCGTGCTGCTGTTCCTCTGCGGCTGGTTCCAGGGGATGGGATGGCCGCCATGCGGACGCACCATGGTTCACTGGTGGTCACAGAAAGAGCGTGGTGGAATTGTATCGGTCTGGAACTGTGCGCATAACGTCGGGGGCGGGCTTCCGCCGCTGCTGTTCCTGCTGGGGATGGCCTGGTTCAACGACTGGCACGCGGCGCTCTATATGCCTGCCTTTGGCGCCATTCTGGTGGCGATTATCGCCTTCGCTCTGATGCGCGACACCCCACAGTCCTGCGGCCTGCCGCCGATTGAAGAGTACAAAAATGACTATCCGGATGATTACAGCGAGAAGCACGAAGAAGAGCTGACCGCGAAGCAAATCTTCATGAAGTACGTGCTGCCGAACAAGCTGCTGTGGTACATCGCGGTGGCGAACGTGTTTGTCTACCTGCTGCGTTACGGCATCCTCGACTGGTCCCCGACTTACCTGAAAGAGGTGAAGCATTTCGCGCTGGATAAATCTTCCTGGGCCTATTTCCTGTATGAATACGCGGGCATTCCCGGCACGCTGATCTGCGGCTGGATGTCGGACAAAGTGTTTAAGGGCAACCGTGGGGCAACGGGCGTGTTCTTTATGACGCTGGTGACCATCGCGACGGTCGTTTACTGGCTTAACCCGCCGGGTAATCCGGGTGTGGATATGGCCTGTATGATCGTCATCGGCTTCCTGATTTATGGTCCGGTTATGCTGATCGGCCTGCACGCGCTGGAGCTGGCACCGAAGAAAGCGGCAGGCACGGCTGCGGGCTTTACCGGTCTGTTCGGCTATCTCGGCGGTTCGGTCGCGGCGAGCGCCATTGTGGGCTATACCGTTGACTTCTTCGGCTGGGACGGCGGCTTTATGGTGATGATCGGCGGAAGCGTGCTGGCGGTACTGCTGCTGGTTGTTGTGATGATTGGTGAAAAACGTCACCACGCCGAAGTGCTGGCGCGTCGTCAATAAGGAGCATTGCGATGAAATTAACTCAGTTAGCAACCGGCCTGCTGCTGGCGGGCCTGATGACAGGCTCCGCGCTGGCGGCAGATAAGATCGTGATCGCCCACCGTGGCGCCAGCGGTTATCTGCCGGAGCATACGCTGCCGGCAAAAGCGATGGCCTATGCCCAGGGCGCGGATTATCTGGAGCAGGATCTGGTGATGACGAAGGACGACCAGCTGGTCGTCCTGCACGACCATTATCTTGACCGCGTGACGGACGTGGCAGAGCGTTTCCCGGATCGCGCCCGTAAAGATGGTCGCTACTACGCTATCGACTTCACGCTGGCGGAGATCCGCTCCCTGAAGTTCACCGAAGGCTTCGAGATTGAAAACGGCAAGAAGGTGCAGGTCTATCCGGGACGTTTCCCGATGGGCAAATCTGACTTCCGGATCCATACCTTCCAGGAAGAGATTGAGTTTGTTCAGGGACTGAACCACTCCACCGGTAAAAACATCGGCATCTACCCGGAAATCAAAGCCCCATGGTTCCACCATCAGGAAGGGAAGGACATTGCCGCGAAGACGCTGGAGGTACTGAAAAAGTACGGCTACACCAGCAAGCAGGATAAGGTTTTCCTGCAGTGTTTTGACGCCGCCGAGCTGAAGCGCATCAAAACCGAGCTGGAGCCGAAGATGGGGATGGATCTCAATCTGGTGCAGCTGATTGCCTATACCGACTGGAATGAAACCCAGGAGAAACAGCCGGACGGGAAGTGGATGAATTACAGCTACGACTGGATGTTCAAGCCGGGCGCGATGAAGCAGATTGCGCAGTACGCTGACGGCATCGGGCCGGATTACCACATGCTGGTGGCGGAAGGCTCAACGCCTGGCCACGTGAAGCTGACGGCGATGGTGAAAGAGGCGCACGCCAGCAAGATGCAGGTGCATCCGTACACGGTGCGTGCCGATCAGCTGCCGCCATATGCCACCGATGTGAATCAGCTTTACGAGGTGTTGTATAAGCAGGCGGACGTGGACGGGCTGTTTACGGATTTCCCGGATAAAGCGGTGACGTTCTTAAAATAGAAAAAGGGCCGTAAGGCCCTTTTTTACATCTCGATCTCAATATCGCCTTTTGCCCGGCAGCAGCAGGGCAAAATTTCCCCTTCATTGATAAAGGCCAGCGGTTCGGTCAGCCAGTCCACCTGGCCTGCGACCAGACGGCAGCGGCACGAACCGCAATAGCCTTCACGACACTGGTACTCTACCTCCACCTGATGCGCTTCAAGCGCCACCAGCAGAGAAGGATGCTCTTCCTGGCACAACACCTCTGTACCAGAAAGGCTCAGCGTTACGCGGCTCATCAGAGCTGGAAGTCGCTCAGGTCGTCGGTGTTGACTTCAGAATCAATCTGACCGACCAGATAAGAACTCACTTCCACTTCCTGCGGCGCAACCTGCACGTTATCGGACACCAGCCAGGTATTGATCCACGGAATTGGGTTAGAGCGCGTCTGGAATGGCAGATCGAGACCCACAGCCTGCATGCGGATGTTAGTGATGTACTCCACGTACTGGCACAGAATGTCTTTGTTCAGGCCAATCATGGAGCCGTCGCGGAACAGGTAGTCTGCCCACTCTTTCTCCTGCTGGGCGGCCTGCAAGAACAGGTTGTAGCACTCCTGTTTGCACTCTTCGGCGATTTCCGCCATCTCCGGGTCGTCCGCACCGCTGCGCAGCAGGTTCAGCATGTGCTGGGTACCGGTCAGGTGCAGGGCTTCGTCACGGGCGATCAGACGGATAATTTTGGCGTTACCTTCCATCAGCTTGCGCTCGGCAAACGCGAAGGAGCAGGCGAAGCTCACGTAGAAGCGGATTGCTTCCAGCGCGTTGACGCTCATCAGGCACAGATAGAGCTGCTTTTTCAGGGCCCGCAGGTTTACGGTAACGGTTTTGCCGTTCACGTTATGCGTGCCTTCGCCCAGCAGATGCCAGTAGCTGGTCATCTCGATCAGCTCGTCGTAGTAGTGCGCAATGCCTTCGGCGCGCTTCTGGATCTGTTCGTTGGTGACGATATCGTCAAACACCACCGCCGGATCGTTCACAATGTTGCGGATGATGTGGGTGTAAGAGCGGGAGTGGATCGTCTCGGAGAACGCCCAGGTTTCTACCCAGGTTTCCAGCTCAGGAATCGAGATTAGCGGCAGCAGCGCCACGTTCGGACTACGTCCCTGAATAGAGTCCAGCAGCGTCTGGTACTTCAGGTTGCTGAGGAAGATGTGCTTTTCGTGTTCCGGCAGCGCCTGGAAATCGATACGGTCGCGGGAAACGTCAACTTCTTCCGGACGCCAGAAGAAGGAGAGTTGCTTTTCAATCAGCTTTTCGAAGATGTCATATTTTTGCTGATCGTAGCGTGCCACGTTGACCGGCTGGCCGAAGAACATCGGCTCTTTGAGCTGGTCGTTTTTCGTCTGTGAAAAGGTGGTATATGCCATTGCGGTGAGTCCTGTGGTGTTATTTCCCCTCACCCCGGCCCTCTCCCACAGGGAGAGGGGGAAAGAGTTCCCTCTCCCTGTGGGAGAGGGTTAGGGTGAGGGAATTTATTAGATCTTACATGCGCCGCTTTCGCAGCCATCGTCCTGAATTGACGGCGCCAGGTCGTCCTGGGCGTCTTCCGCACCATCACGGGTGTTGTGATAGTACAGCGTTTTCACGCCAAATTTGTAGGCGGTCAGCAGGTCTTTCAACAGCTGCTGCATCGGTACCTTGCCGGACGGGAAGCGCGTCGGGTCGTAGTTGGTATTGGCAGAGATCGACTGGTCGATAAACTTCTGCATGATACCCACCAGTTGGAGGTAGCCGTCGTTGTTTGGCATTTCCCACAGCAGCTCGTAGTTGTCACCCAGCGTTTCGTAATCCGGTACCACCTGACGCAGCACGCCGTCTTTCGACGCTTTAATGCTGACGTGCCCGCGCGGTGGCTCAATACCGTTAGTGGCGTTGGAGATCTGCGAAGAGGTCTCGGACGGCATCAGGGCAGAGAGCGTGGAGTTACGCAGGCCGTGAGTCTTGATGGACTCGCGCAGGCCTTCCCAGTCGAGGTGCAGCGGCTCGCTGACGATCGCATCCAGGTCTTTCTTGTAAGTGTCGATTGGCAGAATGCCTTTCGCGTAGGTGGTTTCGTTGAACCACGGGCACGCGCCTTGCTCTTTCGCCAGCTCGTTGGACGCTTTCATCAGGTAGTACTGAATCGCTTCGAACGTCTGGTGCGTCAGGTTGTTGGCGCTGCCGTCGGAGTAACGCTTGCCGTTTTTCGCCAGCCAGTAGGCGAAGTTGATTACGCCGATACCCAGGGTACGACGCCCCATCGCACCGCGTTTCGCGGCCGGGATTGGGTAATCCTGGTAGTCCAGCAGGGCGTCGAGGGCACGAACAGCCAGCACCGCCAGCTCTTCCAGCTCGTCCAGGCTCTTAATCGCACCCAGGTTGAACGCAGAGAGCGTACACAGCGCGATTTCGCCGTTTTCGTCGTTCACATCGTCCAGCGGTTTGGTCGGCAGGGCGATCTCCAGGCACAGGTTGGACTGGCGCACTGGGGCAACCACCGGATCGAACGGGCTGTGGGTGTTGCAGTGGTCAACGTTCTGGATGTAGATACGGCCGGTAGAAGCACGTTCCTGCATCATCAGGGAGAACAGATCGACCGCCTTCACGCGCTGCTTACGGATGCTGTCGTCTTTTTCATATTTGGTGTACAGACGCTCGAACTCATCCTGATCGGCGAAGAACGCGTCATACAGGCCCGGGACGTCGGATGGGCTGAACAGGGTGATGTCTTCCCCTTTCAGCAGGCGGGTGTACATCAGCTTGTTGATCTGCACGCCGTAGTCCATGTGACGCACGCGGTTGCCTTCCACGCCGCGGTTGTTCTTCAGAACCAGCAGGCTTTCCACTTCCAGGTGCCACATCGGGTAGAACAGGGTCGCAGCGCCACCGCGCACGCCGCCCTGAGAGCAGGATTTTACTGCCGTCTGGAAGTGCTTGTAGAACGGGATACAGCCGGTGTGGAACGCTTCACCGCCGCGGATTGGACTGCCAAGCGCACGGATACGACCGGCGTTGATGCCGATACCGGCACGCTGGGAAACGTATTTCACGATGGCGCTGGAGGTCGCGTTGATGGAATCCAGGCTGTCACCGCACTCGATCAGCACGCAGGAGCTGAATTGACGGGTAGGGGTGCGCACGCCAGACATGATTGGCGTAGGCAGAGAAATCTTGAACGTCGACACCGCATCGTAGAAACGCTTCACGTAGTCCAGACGGGTTTCGCGTGGATAATTAGAGAACAGGCAGGCGGCCACCAGAATATAGAGGAACTGGGCGCTTTCGTAGATCTCACCGGTTACACGGTTCTGAACCAGGTATTTGCCTTCGAGCTGCTTCACCGCCGCGTAGGAGAAGTTCATGTCGCGCCAGTGATCGATAAACCCGTTCATCTGCTCGAACTCTTCTTCCGTATAGTCTTCCAGCAGATGCGTGTCGTATTTGCCCAGCTCAACCATTTTCACTACGTGATCGTAAAGCTTCGGCGGCTCGAACTGACCGTAGGCTTTTTTACGCAGGTGGAAAATCGCCAGACGCGCAGCGAGGTACTGATAATCCGGTGCGTCGCGGGAGATCAGATCTGCCGCTGCTTTGATAATGGTTTCGTGGATATCAGACGTTTTGATGCCGTCGTAGAACTGAATGTGAGAACGCAGTTCAACCTGGGAGATAGATACGTTGTTCAGTCCTTCTGCTGCCCAGTCGAGAACTCGATGGATTTTGTCCAGATTGATACGCTCGGTGGTACCGTCGCGCTTTGTCACCAGCAGACTCTGATTCATGTGGGTTTTTACCTGTCCGTGAAATAAAAAATATCCCCCGCTTATCCACAGACCCGTCTTGTGACTAACTCTGTGGATAAATACTACATATAGGGGTTTTGCGATAAGAAGAACGCTATATGGTGAGTATTCTAGTAAGGATTCTTTTCAGTACAAGGGTTGATTTTGACGTTAAATTGAGGTTGTGAAAGGGTAAAAAAGGCTAAGTCCTCGTGCCGTAAGGCCTGGAAGAGATGTCAATAATTAAGAAAAAAAATTCAAAATTTGATCGAGTGCTGATTTCTTCAACGGGAGGTCAGAATTGCGCAACATGATGTCGCGCAATCTTTATAAGAATAACGAATGACGTTAGTCGTTTTTGGCGGTTGTGTGCAACATATAGTTAACATCCACACCTGGGGCAAGTTTGAATTTATCCGTCAACGGGTTGTAGTGCAGGCCCGTCATGTGCTGCTCCTTAAGCCATGTCTGGTCAACCCAGCCCAGCAGTTCGGCAGGCTTGATGAACTTCTTCACGTCGTGCGTCCCTTTCGGCACCATGCGCAGCACATATTCCGCGCCTACCACGGCCATCAGCCAGGCTTTGCCGTTGCGGTTGATGGTCGAGAAGAAGACCTGTCCACCCGGTTTCACCAGGTTTGCACAGGCGCTGACGACCGACTGCGGATCGGGAACGTGCTCCAGCATCTCCATGCAGGTCACCACGTCATACTGGTGCGCATGTTTTGCCGCGTGCTCTTCCACGGTTTCCTGAACGTATTCTACCTGTATGCCGGACTCCAGCGCATGAAGACGCGCAACCTGTAGAGGTTCGAAGCCCATGTCCAGACCGGTGACGGTGGCCCCTTCACGCGCCATACTTTCCGCCAGGATGCCGCCGCCGCAGCCGACGTCGAGCACTTTCTTACCGAACAGACCGCCGGAACGCTCCGCGATATAGCCCAGACGCAGCGGGTTAATACGATGCAGAGGTTTGAACTCACCTTCGAGATCCCACCAGCGGGACGCCACCGCTTCAAATTTGGCAATCTCTTCGTGGTCAACGTTGTGAGCCACCGGGGATTTTTCGGCATTCATGGGCGCTTTTACTCCTTATTTAGCAAGACAAATGAGTATATCAGGCAATCCCTGTGAATAAAGCGTATAGGTTTACCTGTATCACCGCGGCTGTGTTATAATTTGCGACCTTTGAATCCGGGATACAGTAGAGGGATAGCGGTTAGATGAGCGACCTTGCGAGAGAAATTACACCGGTTAACATCGAGGAAGAGCTGAAAAGCTCCTATCTGGACTATGCGATGTCGGTCATTGTTGGCCGTGCGCTGCCGGACGTCCGCGATGGCCTGAAGCCGGTACACCGTCGCGTACTATACGCCATGAACGTATTGGGCAATGACTGGAATAAAGCCTACAAAAAATCTGCCCGTGTCGTTGGTGACGTAATCGGTAAATACCATCCTCATGGTGATTCCGCGGTGTACGACACCATTGTCCGTATGGCGCAGCCCTTCTCGCTGCGTTACATGCTGGTAGATGGTCAGGGTAACTTTGGTTCTATCGACGGCGACTCCGCCGCGGCAATGCGTTATACGGAAATCCGTCTGGCGAAGATTGCCCATGAGCTGATGGCTGACCTGGAAAAAGAGACGGTTGATTTCGTTGATAACTACGACGGCACGGAAAAAATTCCTGACGTCATGCCAACGAAGATCCCAAACCTGCTGGTGAACGGTTCGTCCGGTATCGCCGTCGGTATGGCAACCAACATTCCGCCGCACAATATCACGGAAGTGATCAACGGCTGCCTGGCCTACATTGACGATGAAGACATCAGCATTGAAGGGCTGATGGAACACATCCCGGGCCCGGACTTCCCGACGGCGGCAATCATCAATGGCCGTCGCGGTATTGAAGAAGCGTACCGTACCGGTCGCGGCAAGATTTACATCCGTGCCCGCGCCGAAGTGGAAGCGGACGCCAAAACCGGCCGTGAAACCATTATTGTTCACGAGATCCCGTATCAGGTGAACAAAGCGCGACTGATTGAAAAAATCGCCGAGCTGGTAAAAGAAAAACGCGTTGAAGGCATCAGCGCGCTGCGTGACGAGTCTGACAAAGACGGTATGCGCATCGTGATTGAAATCAAGCGCGACGCGGTGGGTGAAGTTGTGTTGAACAACCTTTACTCCCAGACTCAGCTTCAGGTCTCCTTCGGTATCAACATGGTTGCGCTGCACCATGGCCAGCCGAAGATCATGAACCTGAAAGAGATCCTGAGCGCGTTCGTGCGTCACCGCCGTGAAGTGGTGACTCGCCGTACCATCTTCGAACTGCGCAAAGCGCGCGACCGTGCCCATATCCTTGAAGCACTGGCCGTTGCGCTGGCGAACATCGACCCGATCATCGAGCTGATCCGCCGTGCGCCGACGCCAGCAGAAGCGAAGGCGTCGCTGGTTGCGCGTCCATGGGATCTGGGCAACGTGGCGGCGATGCTGGAACGTGCCGGCGATGACGCTGCGCGTCCTGAGTGGCTGGAGCCGGAATTCGGCGTGCGTGACGGTCAGTACTACCTGACTGAACAGCAGGCCCAGGCGATTCTGGATCTGCGTTTGCAGAAACTGACCGGCCTTGAGCATGAAAAACTGCTCGACGAGTACAAAGAGCTGCTGGAGCAGATTGCCGAGCTGCTGCATATCCTGGGTAGCGCAGAGCGCCTGATGGAAGTGATCCGTGAAGAGCTGGAGCTGGTTCGCGATCAGTTCGGCGATGAGCGTCGCACCGAAATCACGGCCAACAGCTCTGATATCAACATTGAAGATCTGATCAACCGCGAAGACGTGGTAGTGACGCTGTCTCACCAGGGCTACGTGAAGTATCAGCCGTTGACCGACTACGAAGCTCAGCGTCGGGGCGGTAAAGGCAAATCTGCGGCGCGTATTAAAGAAGAAGACTTCATTGATCGTCTGCTGGTGGCCAACACCCATGACACGATCCTCTGCTTCTCCAGCCGGGGCCGTCTGTACTGGATGAAAGTCTATCAGCTGCCGGAAGCAAGCCGTGGCGCGCGTGGACGTCCAATCGTCAACCTGCTGCCGCTGGAAGCGAACGAACGTATCACCGCCATACTGCCGGTACGCGAGTACGAAGAGGGCGTGAACGTCTTTATGGCGACCGCGAGCGGTACCGTGAAGAAAACCGCACTGACCGAGTTCAGCCGTCCACGTTCTGCCGGGATTATCGCGGTGAACCTGAACGAAGGCGACGAACTGATCGGCGTGGATCTGACGTCCGGTTCTGATGAAGTGATGCTCTTCTCTGCCGCCGGTAAAGTGGTGCGCTTTAAAGAGAACGCCGTGCGCGCAATGGGTCGTACGGCGACCGGCGTGCGTGGTATCAAGCTGGCGGGTGAAGACTCCGTTGTTTCCCTGATCGTTCCTCGTGGCGAAGGCGCAATCCTGACCGTCACCCAGAACGGCTACGGTAAACGTACGGCGGAAAGCGAATACCCGACCAAGTCTCGCGGCACGCAGGGCGTTATCTCCATCAAAGTGACCGAGCGCAACGGTTCCGTTGTTGGCGCGGTGCAGGTGGACGACGCGGACCAGATCATGATGATCACCGATGCCGGTACGCTGGTGCGTACCCGCGTGTCAGAGATCAGCGTGGTAGGTCGTAACACCCAGGGCGTTATCCTCATCCGCACTGCGGAAGATGAAAACGTCGTCGGTCTGCAACGCGTTGCTGAGCCGGTGGATGACGAAGAGCTTGACTCTATCGACGGCAGCGTCGCGGAAGGGGATGATGAAATCGCCCCGGAAGCGGACACCGATGATGAAGCAGCGGATGACGCTGACGAGTAACGTCTCCTGACGCATAAAGGGCCGGTTTCCGGCCCTTTTGTTTTGCGCAAGCAGACAAGTGAACGTTGCGACAAGCCGCGTTTACCGCTACCTTAACCACATTCTTTTTGACCCCGACGGCGGAGCCTCGCCCCTTTGAAATACCTCGTCTCCTTTCGTACCACGTTAAAAGTCTCCCGCTATCTGTTTCGGGCGCTTGCGCTACTGCTATGGTTGCTGGTGGCACTGCTCTCGGTGTTTTACATCGTTAACGCGTTACACCAGAAAGAAGCGGAGATCCGCCAGGAGTTTAATTTGAGCTCGGATCAGGCTCAGCGCTATATCCAGCGTACGTCTGACGTGATGAAAGAGCTTAAGTATATTGCTGAGAATCGACTGACGGCGGAGAACGGCATTCTTGCCATCCGCGGTCGGGATGAAAAAACCGAAGTGCCTGATTTCGAACCGCTCTTCCCGGATTCCGATTGTTCCGCCATGGGCAAAGCCTGGCGTGGTTCACTGGAGTCCCTGTCATGGTTTATGCGCTACTGGCGCGATAACTTCTCGGCCGCTTACGATCTGAACCGTGTCTACCTGATTAGCAACGAAAATCTCTGCATGGCGGATTTCGGCCTGCGGGATATGCCCGTCGAACGCGAAGACGCGCTGAAAAGCCTGCATGAGCGCATAGTGAAATACCGTAATGCGCCTCAGGAAGAGCGCGGGAACAACATCTTCTGGATAAGCCAGGGGCCGCGCATGGGGGTCGGCTATTTCTATGCCCTGACTCCGGTTTACCTCGGAAACCGCCTGCAAGCGCTGCTGGGGATTGAACAAACCATCCGCATGGAAAACTTCTTCACGCCGGGCAGTCTGCCGATGGGCGTGACCATTCTGGATGAAAACGGCCATCCGCTCATCTCCCTTACCGGGCCTGAAAACCGCCTGAAGGTGGAACCCAGCTGGATGCAGGAGCGGTCATGGTTTGGCTATACCTCCGGGTTCCGCGAGCTGGTGCTGAAGAAAAGTTTACCGCCATCGTCGCTGAGCATTGTCTACTCGCTGCCGGTGGACAAGGTCCTGGAGCGCATTCGCATCCTGATCCTTAACGCCATTTTGCTGAACATCGCGGTAGGCGTCGCGCTGTTTATGCTGGCGAGAATGTATGAGCGGCGGATCTTTATTCCGGCGGAGGCGGATGCTCAGCGTCTGGAGGAGCACGAGCAGTTTAACCGTAAAATTGTCGCCTCGGCACCGGTGGGGATCTGCATCCTGCGTACTCAGGACGGGACAAATATCCTCAGTAACGAGCTTGCCCATAACTACCTGAACATGCTAACGCATGAAGACCGTCAGCGGTTAACGCAGATCATCTGTGGGCAACAGGTTAACTTTGTGGATGTGCTGACCAGCACCCACACCAACCTGCAAATCAGCTTTGTCCATTCGCGCTACCGTAATGAAAACGTGGCGATTTGCGTGCTGGTGGACGTCTCTGCGCGCGTGAAAATGGAAGAGTCGTTGCAGGATATGGCGCAGGCGGCGGAGCAGGCCAGTCAGTCGAAATCGATGTTCCTCGCGACCGTCAGCCATGAGCTGCGTACGCCGCTGTACGGTATTATCGGTAACCTCGATCTGCTCCAGACCAAAGAGCTGCCGAAAGGGGTCGACCGGCTGGTGACGGCCATGAACAACTCGTCCAGCCTGCTGCTGAAAATCATCAGCGATATTCTCGACTTCTCTAAAATTGAATCCGAGCAGTTGAAAATAGAGCCGCGCGAGTTCTCCCCGCGCGAGGTGATGAACCATATCTGCGCTAACTATCTGCCGCTGGTGGTGCGTAAACAGCTTGGGCTGTACTGCTTTATCGAGCCGGATGTGCCCCTGACGCTGCATGGCGATCCGATGCGTCTGCAACAGGTCATCTCAAACCTGCTGAGCAACGCCATCAAATTCACCGATATCGGCTGTATTGTGCTGCACGTCTGTCGGGCAGGGGAGTACCTGACCATTCGCGTGCGCGACACGGGGGTGGGGATTCCGGCGAAAGAAGTTGTTCGCCTGTTCGATCCGTTCTTCCAGGTGGGAACCGGCGTCCAGCGTAATTTTCAGGGGACCGGGCTAGGTCTGGCGATTTGCGAGAAGCTTATCAGCATGATGGACGGGGATATCTCCGTCGATACTGAGCCGGGTATGGGCAGCCAGTTCACCATTCGTATTCCGCTCTATTCGGCGCATTATCCGGCGAAAACCACGGTCGACGGCCTGAGCGATAAGCACTGCTGGCTGGCGGTGCACAACGCCTCCTTACATGATTTCCTGACCTCAATGCTGGCCAGCAGCGGCGTGCGGGTTTCGCGCTACGAAGGCCAGACGCCGGGCGCGGATGACATGCTGATCACCGACGTTGAGCCGGAACAGGCGTGGGCGGGGCGCGGCGTGGTGATGTTCTGCCGCCGTCATATCGGTATTCCGCTTGAGCGTTCGCCTGGAGTATGGGTGCACAGCGTGGCGACACCGCACGAGCTGCTGGGCTTGCTGGCGCGCATTTACAGCGTGCAGCTTGAAGACAGCGACGGCGCCACCGTGCTGGCTTCCCCTGATGAGCTGGCGTCGGTGAACGACGATATGATGATTCTGGTCGTCGACGATCATCCGATTAACCGTCGTCTGCTCGCAGACCAGCTTGGCTCTCTGGGCTATCAGTGTAAAACGGCCAATGATGGCGTGGATGCCCTGAATGTCTTAAGTAAGAACCATATTGATATTGTGCTCAGCGATGTGAACATGCCTAACATGGACGGCTACCGTCTGACGCAGCGTATCCGGCAGCTGGGGCTGACGCTGCCGGTGGTGGGGGTGACAGCCAACGCGCTGGCGGAGGAGAAGCAGCGCTGTCTGGAGTCGGGAATGGACAGCTGCCTGTCGAAGCCGGTCACGCTGGATGTACTGAAGCAGACGCTATCCGTCTATGCGGAGCGGGTACGAAAAGCGAGACAATAAAAAAGGCCCGAAAGGGCCTTTTTTATGTGCCCGGCGGCGCTGCGCTTGCGCGGGCCTGCGGGGTTTGTAGGCCGGGTAAGCGCGAGCGCCACCCGGCATAGACAGCGAGGATCAGTCTTTGTCCGTTGCGCTCAGCGTCACGGAAGAGAGATAGTTCAGCAGGGCGATATCGTTATCCACACCCAGCTTCATCATCGCGGATTTTTTCTGGCTACTGATGGTTTTAATACTGCGGTTCAGCTTCTTGGCGATTTCAGTGACCAGGAAACCTTCAGCGAACAGACGCAGAACTTCACTCTCTTTAGGCGAGAGACGCTTGTCGCCATAACCACCCGCGCTGATTTTTTCAAGCAGGCGTGAGACGCTCTCAGGAGTGAATTTCTTCCCTTTCTGTAGCGCCGCCAGCGCTTTTGGCAGATCGGTAGGTGCGCCTTGTTTCAGTACAATCCCTTCAATATCGAGATCCAGAACGGCGCTCAGGATCGCCGGGTTATTGTTCATGGTCAGAACAATGATCGAAATGTCCGGGAAGTGGCGTTTAATGTATTTGATGAGCGTGATCCCATCACCGTATTTATCTCCAGGCATGGAGAGATCGGTAATGAGCACGTGCGCATCAAGTTTAGGCAGGTTGTTAATGAGGGCTGTGGAATCTTCAAATTCACCGACTACATTCACCCACTCGATCTGTTCAAGTGATTTGCGAATACCGAACAGTACAATCGGATGGTCATCGGCAATAATTACGTTCATATTGTTCATGTATAAGGCTACCTTGCTACAGCAAGCTCTTGACGTAAGCGTCAATGTCGCTGATGTATTTTTCAATGCCAGAGGCATCTTTCTCACGAATTAGATGTTCCAGCGTTTCACATAACTGCTTGCCGGGAACCAGATTAAGCATGGCAAACACCCCTTTAAGCCGGTGTGCTGTCTGTGCCAGCGCTGCAAAATCCTGCGCAGCGGACTCAGTATACAACCGCTTAACATCATCTGGTACTGTATCAACGAAGAGCGAATAATATCCGCTGGCATGGAGTTCGGCATTTTCATCGCCGCCTAACGGTGACTCCAGGATCTCTTCCTGCGCCAGATTCTCTTCAATCAGTTGTAATACAGCTTCCTGCATTGCATTGCTCATATTAAAGTTGACGCGCAGCTGCCCAGGGCCGATTTTCCGCACGCCTGGCTCATCATCGCTTAAAAGCAAGCCTGAGGCAGTAAGATTAGACGGATTATCAGTTAAAAATAGATCAAATTCTTGACTCGCGAGCCTTTCGTCCGGGGTAATGCAGGACGCACCCCAGTTTTCCAGCTGACGTACGACGATATTTCGGATCTCACTGGAGGTCACATCCACCATCACCACCACATCGTCCAGCAGACGCTCTTCATCCTCTTCCTGTGGATTCGCCGCCATTTTAACGTGTAAAGAGTAGCGGGTGCCGAGGGATTCGCGCGCCTTAATGTTCAGATGACCGCCCAGCTTACGCGCCAGCTGATCGCAAAGCCAGAAGGTGAGGGCATTCGCCTTACCGTAGTGGTCGCGCTGGGTATCGTTCAGGAACGGGAAGTGCAGGTTATCAATTTCGCTCACGGTCACGCCTTCACCCGTATCAAGGATGCGGAACGTCAGACGATCGTCGGTGGACTCATCGGTGCTGACTTCAAGGGTGATCTTGCCGATCTGCGTCGTGGTGACGGCATACTGAATCAACATCATCAGGATGCGACGCAGGGCATCGCGATCGCCATGACGTTCGTCGTTGGCCGGTAAATGGTTGTTGATCAGCAGCTGGAGTCCCTTGCGCTTGATCACCGGCAGGACTTCCGGCACCACCTCATCAATCAGGTCCTGGATGGAGAAGAGCGTAGGGGTGCCCTTCCAGATGTCATTCTCCAGCATGTTCGCAAGCTGGATTTCGTCCACCAGACGAACCAGTGAATCGGCCTGGCTGCTTAGCTGTCGGCTTTCTGGCGTGCTCAGATCAGCAATCTGCGTGGCGAGTGACTTCAACGGCTGTTTAAAGGCATCGCCAATATTTTGCATAAACGCGGCGCGGCCATGCTGGTTTTTCTCGTACAGTCTTTGCGCCTGCTTGAGCTTTTTATTCACCAGCACTTCGCGATCCTGATCGCGAATGATGAAGATTTGCGTGCGCGACGCGACCTGACTGCGGAACTGACGGATCTCATACAGTTCATTATTAATGGTGGCCTGGATGACACCCTGATGCTGGTCCGCCATGGCCGTAATATTTTGCAGGTTAAGATGCGGCAGAAGGTGATCGGCAATTTTATTGCTCATTACCGTGCGGTTTGCCTCCTGATCGTGAACGAGCACCCCAAGCGGCAGCACGGAAATAATCTCTTCATTCAGGGCACGAAGAATGCGCAGCTCGTTGCTGGTCCCGGCTGATACCGACGTCGAGTCGCTCTGGCGGCCCGACTGGAAACGGAAGGTGCTGTAACCAAACAGCGCCAGCGCCAGCAGGCCGATATTCAGCAGCAGCGGCAGCAGAATGTTTTGCAGAGTATCAAGCATCAGGGTGCCAAAAGGCACCTGCCACACCAGACGCATACCGGTTGAGTTGAGCGATGAGGCAATCTCAATCTTTGAGCCATTAAATGAGATCGCTACGCTGTCCGCGCCTTCTTTATCCGACGGCGAGCGCATATTTTGGGTGCTATTGTCTGGCTCCAGACGGAAGCTGTCCAGCGGCATATCCGGTGGGATGAGATCGTTAATCGGCAGGTCGAAGGCAACCACGGTCGCCAGATGGCCCGGCTGGTTAAAGGTGGTTCGCAGCGTAAAGTAGTGACCATTCTGCCAGGCAAGACGGCGTAATGACGAGAAACTTTCGCGCTCGTCCAGCGCGTTGGCCTGTTGCAGCATTTCTGCCCGACGGGAATCGACAATACTGCCAACGGTGGTCTCTTTAAAGCCCGACGAGAGATCCTTAAGCGGCAGGGTTGAGATCAGGATCATGCTGTTGTCCTGACCGTTCAGGTAATACATTGACCACGGTACGGTCTCGGCGCCCCACAGGGTGTCCAGATAGGAGGAGATCCGCTGCGTCATCTCAAGCGTTGCGCTGTCGTGCGAGCCGAAAATCAGGGCTTCCGTCTTGCGCTGCGGTTTTTCAAGGTAATACACATCCTGCTTAAGGCGCGTTTCCTGCAACCCTTCGCCTGATGAGGTGGCGGGCGCGGCAGCGATATTGTCGTAGATTTGCCAGGTCGCATAGCGCCACGTATCAATGCGCTTATGCACCGCATGGGTGATATCGACGATTTGATAGCTTTTATCTTTAAGCCAGGTGTTAACGGCGCTCTGGATCATCACTCCCATTGTGACTAACAGCACAACGATCAACAGAAGAAAGAAACGGGTGATGCTGCCCGGTAGAAGGGAGAATTTGCTCGGGGCGGTAGTTTCAGTCTGACTCATCGATGTGTTTAACCCGTAATGGCCGCGCGGTAATGGGATAGGGCAGTATAAAGGGTAATAACTGAATTTCCAGCGTCGTTATCGGTATAACCTTGACTTTTTATCCGGGTAACCGGCTTCAACGTCCCCGGGTGAAAGGTGTACAAAACCCCGTGAAATGTATAAATACGCCGTCGCACCGGCAGAAAAATAGCACGAATAAACAAGAAATTAATTTCGATAGCATAAAAACAATTAAGTGCAAGCCGTATTCGGGATTTAGTTAATAGTCGTTATCATTACCCAGCGGTAGCACATTAAATGTAGGTTGACGTAAAGAAAGGTAAAAAAAAACCGAATGCGAAGCATCCGGTTCAATTAGGGATAAACAGACATTCAGAACTGAATGACGGTAATAAATAAAGTTAATGATGATAGCGAGGGTTATTTTAGTGGTGTTGAAGGGAATTTTTTTGTCATTCAGTGCTGTACTGTTTTTTACGGCAATTTGCTGAATTTAATGCGATATATTTTTGTTTTGATTATCCGTGCTATATTTTTAAACTATTAATGCTCTGTAAAAGTTCCTCCAAATTTACAAATTGAAACATCTTGATGGTAAAGTGAAACATCTTCAAAGTTTTCGTATCATATTCCTGTTGGATTATTCTGCATTTTTGAGGAGAATGAACTTGCCGACTGGTTAAGAGGGTTGACCAGTAAGCAGTGGTAAATAATAAGGCATATAACAGAGGGTTAATAAAATGAAAGTTAAAGTACTGTCCCTCCTGGTACCAGCTCTGCTGGTGGCAGGCGCAGCAAATGCGGCTGAAATTTATAACAAAGACGGCAACAAATTAGATCTGTACGGTAAAGTGGATGGCCTGCACTATTTCTCTGATGACGACAGTGCAGACGGCGACCAGACCTACATGCGTCTGGGCTTCAAAGGCGAAACTCAGGTTAACGACCAGCTGACCGGTTACGGCCAGTGGGAATACCAGATCCAGGGTAACTCTGGTGAGAACGAAAACAACTCATGGACGCGTGTGGCGTTCGCAGGTCTGAAATTCGCTGATGCGGGTTCATTCGACTATGGTCGTAACTACGGCGTTGTTTACGATGTAACTTCCTGGACCGACGTTCTGCCGGAATTCGGCGGCGATACCTACGGTTCTGACAACTTCATGCAGCAGCGTGGTAACGGCTTCGCGACCTACCGTAACCAGGACTTCTTCGGTCTGGTTGATGGTCTGAACTTCGCGTTGCAGTACCAGGGTAAAAACGGCAGCGCAAGCGGCGAAGGCCAGACCAACAACGGTCGTGAGGCACTGCGTCAGAACGGTGATGGCTACGGCGGCTCTCTGACCTATGATCTGGGCGAAGGCTTCGCTATCGGTACGGCAGTCACCAGTTCTAAACGTACTGCTGACCAGAACGCTGCGGGCTACTACGGTGAAGGCGATCGCGCAGAGACTTACACCGGTGGTCTGAAATATGACGCGAACAACATCTACCTGGCTGCACAGTATACTCAGACTTACAACGCGACCCGTGCGGGCGACCTGGGCTGGGCTAACAAAGCGCAGAACTTCGAAGTGGTTGCGCAGTATCAGTTCGACTTCGGTCTGCGTCCATCCGTGGCATACCTGCAATCTAAAGGTAAGGACCTGGAAAACGGCTACGGCGACCAGGATCTGCTGAAATATGTTGATGTTGGCGCGACTTACTACTTCAACAAAAACATGTCCACCTACGTTGATTACAAAATCAACCTGGTTGATGAGAACGACTTCACTCGCGCAGCAGGTATCGGTACTGACGATATCGTCGCGCTGGGTCTGGTTTACCAGTTCTAATTGCTCATACAGCGACAAAGGGGCCAACAGGCCCCTTTTTTCATGCTTTTTTAGGGTCTTACAAATACGCTGTTTTAGTGTACTCTTGCCGCCCTGGCATGAGGATAATAACCAATGGATATGACTTTTTTACGCGCCAGCGTTCTGGCGACTTTTTTACTCCTGACCGCGTGTGACTCTTCCACACAGCCCGCAAAAATCGACGCACCCGCCGCGACGGTGCTGGAAGGGAAAACCATGGGGACCTTCTGGCGCGTCAGCGTGATGGATATTGATAAATCCCGCGCTGAAGAATTACGCGGTAAAATTCAGGCGCAGCTGGATGCCGACGATCAGCTACTCTCTACCTATAAAAATGACTCAGCGCTGATGCGTTTCAATCGCTCCAGCAGCACCTCGCTGTGGCCGGTGAGCGAAGCAATGGCCGATATCGTCACGGAAGCCATGCGCGTGGGCTACAAAACCAACGGCGCAATGGATGTGACCGTGGGGCCGCTCGTGAACCTGTGGGGATTTGGCCCCAACAAGCAGCCGGTGACTACACCCGATCAAGCCGCCATCGACGACGCCCGCGCGCGTACAGGGTTACAGCATCTGACGGTGATCTCCCAGTATGGTCAGCAATACCTGCAAAAAGATATTCCCGACCTGTTTGTGGATCTCTCCACGGTAGGCGAGGGGTATGCTGCGGATCATCTCGCGGCCCTGATGGCGCAGGAAGGCATTCCGCGTTATCTGGTTTCCGTCGGGGGCGCGCTCGTCAGCCGGGGCATGAACGCCAGCGGCAGGCCGTGGCGAGTGGCCATCCAAAAACCAACCGATCAGCAAAACGCGGTGCAGGCGATTGTCGACATCAACGGGCATGGTATCAGCACCTCCGGAAGCTACCGCAACTATTACGAGCTGGATGGCAAACGTATCTCGCACGTGATTGATCCGCAAACCGGACGCCCGATTACCCATAACCTGGTGTCCGTGACGGTGATAGCCCCAACCGCGCTGGAGGCGGATGCCTGGGATACCGGATTGATGGTGCTCGGCACGGAGAAGGCCAAAGAGGTAGTGCGTCAGGAAGGGCTGGCCGTCTATATGATCACTAAAGAGGCTGACGGATTTAAAACCTGGAGTTCGCCGCAGTTCAACAGCTTCCTGGTGAGCGAAAAAAATTAAAAAGCAAGGTTGCGGGTTTTTGTTCGGTGGCGTTCAGGCAAGCTGAGCGTATGCTTGTGAGAGGAGCCGATGATGAAAAACACAACCTATCTTACCGATGAGGATCGCTGGCAGGCCGTACTGGCCCGCGATCCGCGTGCGGATAACCAGTTTGTCTTTGCCGTGCAGACGACCGGCATTTATTGTCGTCCGTCCTGTCGCGCCCGCCACGCGCTGCGTAAAAATGTCTGCTTTTATCCTGATGCTCACCAGGCCGCGCAGGCGGGTTTCCGCCCCTGTAAGCGCTGTAGGCCGGACCAGGGCGACCCAATGGCACAGAAAAAGGCCAACATTGCGCTGGCCTGTCGACTGCTTGAACAGGATGCCTCGCTGAACCTGGAGGCACTGGCGCAGCAGGTTGCCATGAGTCCGTTCCATTTCCACCGCTTGTTTAAATCCGTCACCGGCATGACGCCGAAAGCATGGCAGCAGGCCGCGCGTGAACAACGCCTGCGCAGCCTGCTTGCACTGGGCGGTAAAATCACCGACGCCGTACTGGCCGCTGGCTTTCCGGACGGCAGCAGTTACTACCGTAAAGCCAACGGCGCGCTGGGCATGACGGCAAAACAGTACCGCAACGGAGAGGCTGCGGTCCGCTATGCCATCAGTGACTGCTCGCTGGGCCGCTGTCTGGTGGCGGAAAGCGAGCGCGGGATCTGCGCAATACTGCTGGGTGATGACGACGCCGGGCTGACGGCTGAGCTGCTGTCACTGTTTCCGCT
This sequence comes from Enterobacter cloacae complex sp. GF14B, assembly GCF_004136805.1. NCBI lineage: Bacteria > Pseudomonadati > Pseudomonadota > Gammaproteobacteria > Enterobacterales > Enterobacteriaceae > Enterobacter > Enterobacter cloacae complex sp. GF14B. The sequence continues at coordinate 44,919 of NZ_QFRV01000017.1, read as the reverse complement.
TGCCGTCCGTGAACCGATGGAAGGCGCATTTGCCGGGCGTGTTCGTCAGGTGATTGCCTCTGTCGACAGCCGCGCGACGTCGCTGACGCTGCCGCTGGATATCCGGGGTACCGCCTTCCAGCAGCAGGTCTGGCAGGCGCTGCGGGCTATCCCCTGCGGTGAAACGGCAAGCTATCAGCAGGTGGCAAAGGCCATTGGTAAACCCAATGCCGTACGTGCCGTGGCGGGGGCCTGCGGTGCCAACAAACTGGCGATAGTCATCCCCTGTCACCGCGTGGTGCGTAACGACGGTGCGCTGTCGGGTTATCGCTGGGGCGCAGCGCGTAAGGTGCTATTGTTGAAACGTGAGGCGAACAACCCGGAGGAATAATGCTCGATCTTTTTGCTGATGCTGAACCCTGGCAGGAGTCGCTCGCGCCGGGGGCGACGATCCTGAGACGCTTCGCGCTTTCCCGCGCGGCGGCGCTGTTCGACGGCATTAAAGCCGTCACCACCCGTTCGCCGTTTCGCCATATGGTTACGCCAGGCGGGTATACCATGTCCGTGGCGATGACCAACTGCGGCGAACTGGGATGGGCGACGAATGAGCGGGGCTATGTATATGCCGCGTACGATCCGCTGACGGATCAGCCGTGGCCGCCGATGCCGGAGGCGTTTCAGGCGCTGTGTCATGATGCCGCCGTGGCGGCCGGCTATCCTGATTTTCGACCCGATGCCTGTCTTATTAACCGCTATGCCGTTGGGGCAAAGCTCTCCTTGCATCAGGATAAGGACGAGCCGGACCTGCGCGCGCCGATTGTCTCGGTATCCCTTGGGCTGCCCGCTGTCTTTCAGTTTGGCGGCCTGCGGCGCAACGACCCGCTCAAACGGCTGATGCTGGAGCATGGCGATGTGGTGGTCTGGGGCGGTGAATCACGGCTTTTTTATCACGGTATTCAGCCGCTTAAACCAGGCGATCACCCGGTGGCGGGGGCGTTTCGCTACAACCTCACGTTCCGCCAGGCAGCGTACAGAGAATAAAAATAAGAATTATTCTTGATGTGTGTGAAAGGCAGTTTACACTGCTGGCTGATTTTTCTTGTCCGGATTGCTCTGCATGCAACTACTTCTTCTTGTCTGGCGGCAGTATCGCTGGCCTTTTATCGCGGTGATGGCGTTAAGCCTTGCCAGCGCGGCGCTGGGGATCGGCCTGATTGCCTTCATTAACGTGCGTTTGATCGAAATGGTCGACACGTCACTCTCCGTCCTGCCGGAATTTCTGGGTTTACTGCTGCTGCTGATGGCAGTCACGCTCGGGTCACAGCTGGCGCTGACCGCGCTCGGCCACCACTTCGTTTTCCGTCTGCGCAGTGAGTTCATCAAACGGATCCTTGATACTCAAGTGGAACGCATCGAACAGCTGGGAAGTGCTTCTCTGCTGGCGGGGCTGACCAGCGATGTGCGCGCCATTACCATCGCCTTTGTGCGCCTGCCGGAGCTGGTGCAGGGGATCATCCTGACCTTTGGCTCGGCAGCCTATCTCGCCTGGCTCTCCAGCAAAATGCTGGCGGTAACGGCGCTGTGGATTGTTATTACCATCTGGGGCGGGTTCCTGCTGGTATCACGCGTCTATAAGCACATGGCGGTGCTGCGCGAAACGGAAGACAAGCTCTATAACGATTACCAGACGGTGCTGGAAGGGCGTAAAGAGCTGACGCTGAACCGCGAGCGCGCCGAACATATCTTCAACCATCTCTATATCCCGGATGCGCACGAATATCGTCATCACATTATTCGCGCCGATACGTTCCACCTGAGCGCTGTGAACTGGTCCAACATCATGATGCTGGGCGCGATTGGCCTGGTGTTCTGGATGGCGAACAGCCTGGGGTGGGCGGATACCAACGTGGCGGCAACCTACTCCCTGACGCTGCTGTTTTTACGCACGCCGCTGCTGTCGGCCGTTGGCGCACTGCCGACGCTGCTGAGCGCACAGGTGGCCTTCAACAAGCTGAAGAAGTTCGACCTTGCGCCGTTTAAGGCTGAGTTCCCGCGCCCGCAGGCCTTCCCGAACTGGCAAACGCTGGAGCTGCGTAACGTTACCTTCCGCTATCAGGATAACGCCTTCTCAGTGGGGCCGATCAACCTGACCATTCACCGCGGCGAACTCCTGTTCCTGATCGGCGGTAACGGCAGCGGCAAATCCACGCTGGCGATGCTGCTGACGGGCCTCTATCAGCCGCAGTCGGGTGAAATTTTGCTGGATGGTAAAGCGCTGAGCGCGGAGAAACCGGAGGACTACCGCAAGCTCTTCTCGGCGGTATTTACCGACGTCTGGCTGTTCGACCGGCTGCTGGGACCGGAAGGGCAGCAGGCGGATCCGGCGCTGGTGGAGAAGTGGCTTGCGCACCTGCAAATGTCGCACAAGCTGGAGCTTCAGGATGGCAAAATCCTGAATCTCAAGCTGTCGAAAGGGCAGAAGAAGCGCGTGGCGCTGCTGCTGGCGCTGGCCGAAGAGCGCGACATCATCCTTCTGGATGAATGGGCCGCCGATCAGGACCCGCACTTCCGTCGCGAGTTTTATCAGGTCCTGCTGCCGCTGATGCAGGCGATGGGAAAAACCATTTTTGCCATCAGCCATGACGATCACTACTTCATTCACGCCGACCGTCTGCTGGAGATGCGCGACGGCAAGCTGAGCGAGCTGACCGGCGATGAGCGCGATGCGGCGTCACGGGACGCGGTGGCGCGTACGGCCTGATTGCAATTGTGCCGGGTGAACCCCGGCACACTAATTTTTTCATATATGCCGTTTTTTTCTCCATCCCGACCCGCCGTTTATTCTTATTTACATATCCCCGCGCTATGCTTAACGCCAACTCATTTAATGGATTTATGATTGATGTCGGTATTAAAGAAAAACAGCGCCAGGCAGCGTGACCAGGAGCGTGCGCGGCTCATCTGGCTCCTGACGACTGATAAAGCGGTCACGTCAACGTTATTGGGTAAGCTAACCCTGGCTGAGCAATATGATGTCGGCACGCTGGCCGACGATATTGCTGAGGTAGGTGCGCTGGTTGCACATTTACCACCTCCGGATCTGGCGGACACCCTGGAGGCATTGCCTTCCGAGGAGCGCCACGCCCTGTGGCGGCTGGTGCAGGATCACGAGCGTGGTCAGGTGCTGCTTGAAGCCTCGGAAAACGTCTGGGATGACCTTATCGATGAGATGAGCGACCGGGACATTCTTGACGCACTGCAAACGCTGGATATCGACGAGCAGATCTACCTTGTACAGCACCTTCCGCGAAACCTGACCGGACGCCTGCTGGCTTCCCTGCCTGCCGAAGAGCGGGCGCGCGTGCGTCAGGTGATGCACTACGAGAAAAACAGCGTCGGCGCGATCATGGAGTTTGGCGTCATCACCGTGCGTCCGGACGTCACCCTGGGGACGGTGCAGCGCTATCTTCGTCGCCTGGGCAGTATGCCGGACAACACCGATAAACTGTTCGTCACCTCGCGGGATAAAACCCTGCTCGGGGAGCTGGAGCTGAAAACGATCCTGCTGAACAGCACCCAGCAGCGGGTGAGTGAGGTCATGGAAACCGAGCCGATGGTCTTCTCGCCGGAAGACGATGCCGAAAAAGCGGCGCGTACTTTCGAACGTGATGACCTGGTGAGCGCGGCGGTGGTGGATTCGGTGGGCAAGCTGATGGGGCGTCTGACCATCGATGAGATCGTTGACGTGGTCTATGAAGAGACCGATAACGACCTGCGAGCCCTTGGCGGGATCAGTGCCGAAGACGATGTTCATGCCTCCGTCGGCAAGGCCGTCAAAACCCGCTGGGCGTGGCTCGCCATCAATTTATGCACCGCGTTCGTGGCGTCCCGCGTTATTGACGGCTTCGAACATACCATTTCCCAGCTGGTGGCCCTGGCGTCGCTGATGCCGATTGTGGCGGGGATCGGCGGGAACACCGGCAACCAGACTATCACCATGATCGTTCGCGCCCTGGCGCTGGAAAACATTCAGCCGGGTAATTTTTCGTGGCTGATTTTCAGGGAGATGGGCGTCGCGCTGATTAACGGCCTGGTCTGGGGCGGCATCATGGGCGGTATTACCTGGTGGCTGTACGATGATATGGCGCTGGGCGGGGTCATGATGCTGGCGATGGTGCTGAACCTGCTGGTGGCGGCGATGATGGGCGTGATTATCCCATTGACGATGACCCGGCTGGGGCGCGACCCCGCGGTGGGGTCGAGCGTGATGATCACCGCCATTACCGATACCGGCGGTTTCTTTATTTTTCTTGGACTGGCGACGATTTTTCTTCTGTAGCCAGTGCTTTTTGCTTAAGTCGGGCAGGGAGGATGAACATCATCACAATCCCGCCCAGCACGCCAATCGCCAGGTTGCCGGTGTAAACCGTTGCCACAACCGTCACCAGCATCACGACGGTTTCAGCCACCGGCGCGTTTTTCAGCGTTCCGGGCTGAACGCTATGCCAGCTAAAGGTCTTGACGGCCACAATGGCCATAATACCCGCCAGTACCGCCATCGGGATTTTGGCCATCACCTCGCTGAGCGCCGTAACCAGCACCAGCAGTACGATACCCGCCGCAAGGGTGGAGATACGGCTTCTGCCTTTCCCCATCTCCACGTTTACGATGGTCTGCCCAATCATCGCGCAGCCCGCAATGCCACCGTAGAACCCGGCCATAATATTCCCCACGCCCAGACCGATGCTCTCGCGACGCTTACTGGAGGGGGTCGCGGTCAGTTCATCCACCAGTTTTGCCGTCAGCAAGGATTCCAGCAGGCCAACGAAAGCGATACTTAGCGCGCACGGCCAGATAATGCTCAGGGTTTCCAGATTGAGCGGCACCAGCAGTTGCGTAAAGCCCGGCAAACCGCCGCTCATGGAGCCTTCATCCCCTACCGTCGGCAGAATTTGCCCGCTGGTGACGGTGAACAAAGTCAGCAGCACAATGGCAATCAGCGGGGAGGGCACGCTTTTGATATAGCGTGGCACCCACAGCACAATCAGCAGCGTCAGCACGAACAGGCCCACAATCAGCGGGCTTCGGCTCCAGAAATGGGGCACCTGGGCAAAGAAAATCAAGATGCCAAGGGCGTTAACAAACCCGGTCATCACCGACTGGGGAATAAAGCGCATCAGCCGCGCCATACCCAGCGCGCCGAACAGGATCTGAATCATGCCTGCCATCACCACCGCGGGCAGAATGTACTGTACGCCGTGTTGATGGACCATCGGGCCAATCACCAGCGCGACGGAACCTGCCGCCGCCGTCACCATGGCCGGACGCCCGCCGAGCAGGGAAAGGGCGAAACAGAGCACCACGGAGGCGATAAGACTCACTTTCGGATCCACGCCCGCGACCACGGAAAACGAAATCACTTCCGGGATCAGCGCCAGCGCGGTAATCACACCGGCCAGGGTTTCGCGCATCAGACGGTGAGGCGAACGTAAAACAGTGGCGACATGGCCTTCTTGAGGTACAGACGAGTGGGGTAATGACATAACAATTCGCTGGTAGGGGCAGGCTTCCGTGCGCGCGATCACAAAGTGCAGCATCATAGCCAGGAAAATCGTCTGGTGCCAGCCTGTCTGCCAAAACCCTACAAACAATCCATCATTAAATTTCACAATTACAATAATTTCGTAACCTTTAAACAATATTTAAAAGTTGCTACCGTGCCACCGCAGCGTGTTTCACCTGTAATTTCCACGCATCAAGCACTATTCAACTAAGGCATAAATGATGAAAAAAATGACTGCCGTGCTCTTTTCTCTGGCCGTGGGGCTGAACGCCGTCTCGCTGGCGGCGAAGGCTGACGCACCAAAAGAGCAGGAAACGGATGTCCTTTTAATTGGTGGCGGCATCATGAGCGCCACGCTGGGAACGTATCTTCAGGAATTAGAGCCGAACTGGTCCATGACCATGGTCGAGCGCCTCGATGGCGTGGCACAGGAAAGCTCTAACGGCTGGAACAACGCCGGGACGGGGCACTCGGCACTCATGGAACTGAACTATACGCCGCAGAAAAAGGACGGTTCCATTAGTATCGAGAAGGCGGTAGAGATCAACGAAGCGTTCCAGATCTCACGTCAGTTCTGGTCTCACCAGGTGAACAGCGGTGTGTTGCACAATCCGCACTCCTTCATCAACACCGTACCGCACATGAGCTTTGTGTGGGGCGATCAAAACGTCAACTTCCTGCGCGCGCGCTACGCTGCCCTGCAACAGAGCACGCTTTTCCGCGGGATGAAATACTCTGAAGATCACGCTCAAATCAAAGAGTGGGCGCCGCTGGTCATGGAAGGCCGCGATCCGAACCAGAAAGTGGCGGCGACCCGCACTGAAATTGGTACTGACGTTAACTACGGTGAAATCACCCGTCAGCTGGTGGCCTCTCTGAAGAAAAAAGAGAACTTTAACCTGCAACTCAGCTCCGAAGTGCGTGGTTTCAAGCGCAATGCGGATAACAGCTGGAGCGTGACCGTTGCCGATCTGAAAAACAACGAAGCCGAACATGTGATTAAGGCCAAGTTCGTGTTTATCGGTGCGGGCGGCGCAGCGCTGAAACTGTTGCAGGAGTCCGGTATTCCGGAAGCGGACGACTACGCGGGCTTCCCGGTTGGCGGCCAGTTCCTGGTGTCGGAAAACCCGGAAGTGGTTAACCGTCATCTGGCGAAAGTGTACGGTCAGGCCTCTGTGGGCGCACCACCGATGTCCGTTCCGCATATCGACACCCGCATGCTGGACGGTAAGCGTGTAGTGCTGTTCGGGCCGTTCGCCACATTCTCCACCAAGTTCCTGAAAAACGGTTCCCTGTGGGATCTGTTGAGCGCGACCACAACGTCAAACGTCAAGCCAATGATGGACGTGGGGCTGGATAACTTCGATCTGGTGAAATACCTGATTAGCCAGGTGATGCTCTCTGATGAAGAACGCTTCGAGGCGCTGAAAGAGTACTATCCGCAGGCGAAGAAAGAAGACTGGCGTCTGTGGCAGGCAGGTCAGCGTGTGCAGATCATCAAACGCGATCCGAAAGAGGGCGGCGTGTTGCGTCTGGGTACCGAAGTGGTAAGCGATAAGGATGGCACCATTGCCGCGCTGCTGGGGGCATCTCCGGGGGCGTCTACCGCTGCGCCAATCATGCTGCACCTGATGGAAAAAGTGTTTAAAGACAAAGTATCCAGCCCGGAATGGCAGGCGAAGCTGAAAACCATTATTCCATCCTACGGTACGAAGCTGAACGGTAACGTTGAGGCCACGGAACAAGAGCTGGAATACACCAGCCGCGTTCTGCAACTGCAATACGTCAAACCGCAGGCTGCGGATGCTGCGCCAAAGGCAGAGCTGAAGCCTCAGGCGGAAAGCAAGCCGGTAGCGGATATCGCGCTGTAAGATAAACGCAAAACGGTAACATCCGTTACCGTTTCTAGTGTTTTCTCCCTCTCCCGGTGGGCTGAGGGTTCCCCACAAAATAATGCCTGCACAGACGGCCCCCTCTCCCTTGAGGGAGAGGGCTGGGGTGAGGGGGAACATACGGCTCTGGTGGTCATTCCGTTCACGTTATGTTCCTTGCTACTCTGTCACGACATGACCGGTGAACGTGCCAGGGTGGCTCAGTCGCCACCACCCTGGCGACCCGGGCTTCCGGCGGTAAATCGCCGCTTCGCGGTGCCTTCGGCTTATTCCTTCCGGCTTATCGGGGACGGGCGGAGGTAACATCCCTGTAAAGCCCGCCCTCTCGGCGCATCCCTGCGCCTCGCCCCGGCCTACAGGACACGCCTCAGCGATTTACAGCCGGACCAGGGCATCGCTGAAAGCCTTCAGTTATTCTGAAGGCAACGTTATCGCTTTTGCTTTCAAATTACTGGGGACCCCTTTCCCCGGTGGGAGAGGGTTGGGGTGAGGGCACCTGAACGCACCCTTTCCTGGTCGGGTAAGCGAGAGCGCCACCCGACTTATTTTTAACGAACTACCGCTTGTCCTACCGTCTCATCCGCCTTCCATACGCGATATTTCACATCCACGTTTTCCGGCGTATATACGACGATCGGCAGCTTGCTGTTATAGCGCAGCAGACTGTTATCACCCAGATACGCGGTAATAAATTTCTTCTCTTTCTTGCCGTCCGGGCACGCCATCATGGTGGAGACTGGCGAGGTTACTTTGTCGAAGACATAGTAGTCATAGCCCCAGCCTTCCAGCGTTTTGCTTTCCAGCTGGCCGCCCAGACGATGCTGGTTGCAGTCCACTTCCAGCGTCTGGCCGATTAACAGCTCAACTTTGAAATTTGCTTCATCCTGCTGAGCCGGGAGCTGAATAACCTGGCGCTTCATCCCTTTGTCCGCTTGCGGATACGGAGCAACTTTTTCCAGCGGCTGCTCTTTCTGGGTTTCGCTGGCGAAAGCACTGCTGCTGGCGCACGCAGCGGCGATGAGGGCGATGGCAAATTTAGGTGCGTTTTTCACTGTCATTCCTTTTTGTTAAAACGATCCTGGAAAGACTAACATAATATACGTGAATGGTTGGCGTAATTTACTCACATTTTCATTTTAAACGGAGTAATGCACTGCTTTTGTGTTCTTTTATTGGTGTTTAATGCTGTAGTGGAGTCGATGCGGCGATCGTGTTATTTTACGCGTTAATTATTGTTATTTATCTGTAAAGGGAGGAGAGATGGTACGGGAAAAACTGAAGACACCTGAAGGCCGCAAGTTCCTGCTGGCGTTACTGGTTGTGTTTATGATTGCTGCTGCATGCGTGGGGCGAGCAACCATTGTCGGCGTGATTGAGCAGTACAACATCCCGCTCTCTGCCTGGACAACCAGCATGTTTGTCCTGCAATCGGCGATGATCTTTGTTTACAGCCTGGTGTTCACCGTGCTGCTGGCGATTCCGCTGGGGATTTTCTTTCTCGGTGGGCGTGAAAAACACTAAGCATTGCGCATGCGGAGACAGGCAATAAAAAACCAGCCATAAGCGGCTGGTTTTTTTGTGTAGTTTTGGTCGGCACGAGAGGATTTGAACCTCCGACCCCCGACACCCCATGACGGTGCGCTACCAGGCTGCGCTACGTGCCGACGCATAAAAGGAATACTACTCTATTCCTTTTTGAATGCAAGGGGCAAGCAACGCTAACTGATTCATAAATAATCAGTTAGCGATAAAGCGCTTCTCGTCTGTCAGCACCTGCAACAGCAAACTGAGCTGCGGTTTCTGGTCTTTCAGCTTCTCACCTTCGAGGCTATACGTCTGGTAATTGCCGTTGCTGTTCAACACCAGGGACAACGTCGGTGTGGTCACCACCAGCGTGTTTCCGCCAGCAGCCGTGACCCAGTTATGACGCCGCGTGGCGCTAAAGAGGTCTTGGCCCTGCGAGTACTCAATTGCCGGTGTGCTGACGTGCAGCAGCCGCTGCATTAACGTGGTCATGACGTCTTTATGGTCGGTCAGCATGTTGATGCGCTGCGCGGGAGTGCCTGGCCAGTGGATCACCAGGGGAACATGCAGGTTCGGACGCGACCACTCCATGCCCTTCGCCTCCTCGCCGAGCGGCACGCCATGCCCCGCCGTGATAATCACGACCGTATTATCCAGCTTGCCCGCGTCGCGCAGGGCGGTCAGCACGCGGCCGATCTGCGCATCAACATCGCCCGCCGCACGGCTATAGCGGCGCGCGAAGCCTTTCTGATTGCTGTCATCAAGCGTTGTGCCGTTAAACGCAACCCAGGAGAACCAGCGGTTATCTTCCTGCGCATAGCGCTTCAGCCAGTCTATCCACTGGTCAGCGGTCCGATCGTCAGACTGGCTCTGCGCGGCGGGCAGTGAGAAATCAGACAGCAGCGCCTGGCGGTACAGCGAGCTGTTGAAACCATCAGAGGCGAACAGCCCCAGCTGGTAGCCCTGCTGATTAAGCCCGGTAATCAATGCCGCCGGAATACGGGCCGACAGCACGCCGTCCATATAGCTCGGTGAAATGCCATAGAACAGGCCGAAAATACCCGCGTCGGTCGAATTACCGGAGCTCATATGCTGAGTGAATACGATATTGTTCTCAGCGAATTCAGCCAGCGCTGGCATCTGCTTCTCATAGCGGGAATAGTTCAGGCCATCGACGGTAATCAGCAGCACGTTCTGACCGCGCCCCATGTCGCGATATTTCAGATCGCTCAGGGGATACTGCACGCTGACCGCTTCCGGATTACCCTGTTCGACCAGACGACGCTGATACTCCTGCGCGTCCAGCAGGCCGTGTTTTTCGAGGAAACGACGCGCCGTCATCGGATAGGAGAGCGGCAGGTTTGCGCGCTGCATGGTAATCGGGCGGTAGAAGTTCGCATCTGCCCAGATATACATCAGGTGCGAACCGATAAATGAGGCGAAAAAGAGCGCCGCGACGGGCTTCGCATAATGGCGGCGTCGGGTCAGACTGCGGAGTTTTTGCCAGCTCCACGTGGCGAACAGCATTTCGATCAGCAGGATAATCGGCACGCTGATAAACATCAGCTGCCAGTCGCGCGCGGTCTCGTTCTGATCCGGGTTAATCACCAGCTCCCAGACGACAGGATTCAGGTGCAGGTGGAATCGGGTAAAGACTTCGCTGTCGATCAGCAACAGCGTCATGCCCGCCGTTGCAAGAATGGCAGACAGGAAGCGCATCAGCCGCTGCGACATGACGATAAACGTCAGTGGGAACAGGATCAGCAGATAGGTGGCGAAGACCAGAAAGCTAAAGTGACCCACAAGGCTCATCCACGAGTAGACGCGCCCGGTTAATGTGGTTGGCCAGTCCGCCACAAACAGATAACGGCAGCCGAGCACCATCGCCAACAGAATGTTGAACAGGGCAAACCAGTGCCCCCAGCTGACCATCTGGGAGACTTTTTCACGGTAGCGCTGACGATTCGTCACCATAAACTGTTGTTCGTTTCCCTTAGTGTGCCTGGTCGTCGCTAACGGAGGACTGCAAAGCCTGGGCGAAAGATTTGGCGATCGCCTGACGCTGAGCCGGAGCAACGCTGGTATTGATCAGGTTGGTAACCATATTTCCCAAAACCATCAGGGAGAGATCGGTTGGCGTTTTATGTTTTTCCAGTACGTTGACCAGCTCACTGAGCAGTTGTTCAACGTGTTCGTCACTGTAGCGGGAATGTTGTGGCATAAATCAAAATCAGTTTGTTGAGAGAAGGGCGACATATTACCGTAGCAACAGCTTTTTTTCCCCTTTTTTATCTTCTGTTGCACACATGCGTTGGTGGTGGTTGAATACCGCCCGGTCTAAAAGGAGAGTTTATCATGAGTCTGGAAATCAACCAGATTGCCTTGCACCAGCTTATCAAGCGTGATGAGCAAACCCTTGAAGTGGTGCTGCGCGATTCGTTACTGGAACCAACGCCTACCGTTGTCGAGATGATGGCGGAGTTGCATCGCGTCTACAGCGCGAAAAATAAAGCCTATGGCTTGTTCAGCGAAGAGAGCGAACTGGCGGATAGCCTGCGCCTGCAACGTCAGGGCGAAGAGGATTTCCTGGCATTCAGCCGCGCTGCTACTGGCCGTCTGCGTGACGAACTGGCGAAATATCCCTTCGCCGATGGCGGTATCGTCCTGTTCTGCCACTACCGCTATCTGGCGGTAGAGTATCTGCTGGTCACCGTGCTGAATAACTTAAGCAGTATGCGCGTGAACGAGCAACTGGATATCAGCTCAACGCACTATCTGGATATCAACCATGCGGATATTGTGGCGCGTATCGATTTAACCGAATGGGAAACCAACCCGGAATCGACGCGCTACCTGACCTTCCTTAAAGGTCGCGTGGGCCGCAAAGTGGCCGATTTCTTTATGGACTTCCTCGGTGCCAGCGAAGGGCTGAATGCCAAAGCGCAGAACAAAGGTCTCCTCCAGGCGGTGGATGACTTTACGGCTGAGGCGCAGCTTGATAAATCTGAGCGTCAAAACGTGCGTCAGCAGGTTTACAGCTACTGCAACGAGCAGTTACAGGCCGGGGAAGAGATTGAGCTGGAGTCGCTGTCCAAAGAGCTGGCAGGCGTCAGCGAAGTCAGCTTCCAGGAATTTACCGCGGAAAAAGGCTATGAGCTGGAAGAGAGCTTCCCGGCGGATCGCAGTACGCTGCGTCAGCTGACGAAATTTGCCGGTAGCGGCGGTGGGTTAACCATTAACTTTGATGCCATGCTGCTCGGGGAACGTATCTTCTGGGACCCGGCCACCGACACGCTGACCATTAAAGGCACGCCGCCGAATCTGCGCGACCAGCTTCAGCGTCGCACCTCAGGCGGTAAGTAACAGCCATAAAAAAACCCCGCAAACGCGGGGTTTTTCTCGACAGGTTTGCGATTACGCGCGAACGAAGTCGATGTGAGTCAGTTTTGGCTTGAACGCGTGACGCTGAACAGCCTGAACTTTCACTTTTTCTTCTTTACCGCCAACAACGATGGTCAGAACTTCGCTGTAGAACTCAGCTTTGGTCTGCATGTTCCATACTTTGTCGTGATCCAGTTCAATAGCAACTGGAGCAGCTTCGCCACCGTAAACGATAGCCGGGAACTTGTTTGCGGTACGCAGGCGGCGGCTCGCACCCTTACCCTGCACGTTACGTACTTCTGCTTCGATAGTGAACATTGATTTCTCTCTGTATTTAAAACCCTACTACAGGCGACCCAGCAGCAGGTGAGTGTTCTGCCTCACGGATGTGAAGCGGGCGGCATTTTATACTCAAATGGCTCGCGCATCAACGAAAAGTCCCGTTAACCGCGCAATTCGTTTGCCCGGCGAAAGCGTCCTTCATAGTCAAAGACCTTCTCACGTACCTGCCAGAACTGCCCTTTTTTGCGGGCGACAACAAAATCAGGATGCCGCAGCAACGCCTGCTGGCGCACGATATCGGCAACGGTTAGCCAGCGCAGCGGTACGCCAGGCGTGCGGGTATGCGGGCGGATAAAGAGCTGCTCGAACGCGGTGCGCTGGGCGGACGTCTGGACCCGGAACCGCTCGCTGACGTCTGCGCCATCCTCGTCGTAATAGGTGATTTTTAGCCACTCGCCTTTTTCATCCGCGCCGGGTTGTAAGGCCATGCCGGAACAGCGCAGCACCAGCGCATCCTTTAGTTTCAGCGCTGCTTTCAGCATGTCGTCCGGGTCGACCAGGACCGTGTCGCACTCCCGACAGCGGCGGGCGGCAATGTCGTTTTCAGCGTTGCACTGCGGGCAGTTTTTGAAGCGGAAGCGGAAATCACACTGTTCGCGATGGCCTTCATCGTCTTCAAACCAGCCCTGACAGCGGCGGCCAAAATGTTCAATCAGCGTGCCGTCGGCGGTGGTTTTCCCCCAGAAGGTGTTGGCAAACCCGCAGGCAGGGCAAAAAACCTGAACGGGAACGTTGTCGCTCTTGCCTTTTGGCGTGCCTACTTCCGGCGAATAGAGATCGTGCGGGTTACCGGCGTAATCAAGGATCAGACAGTCGGTTTTGCCCGGCGCCAGACGCAGCCCGCGGCCAACAATCTGCTGATACAGGCTGACGGATTCCGTCGGGCGAAGAATCGCAATCAGGTCGACGTGCGGGGCGTCAAAGCCGGTGGTTAGTACGGAGACATTCACCAGATAGCGGAACCGCTGAGCTTTGAAGTCCTCGATCAGGCTGTCGCGCTCCGGGCCGGGGGTTTCACCGGTAATTAACGCCGCGTCGTCGGCGGGCAGCAGCCCCGTAATTTCGCGCGCGTGTTCGACAGTGGCAGCAAAAATCATCACCCCTTTGCGCGTTTGTGCGAACTCTTCAATCTGGCTGATGATATGGGGCGTGATCCGCTTCTGTTTTTTCAGCTCATGGTTAAGATCTGCCTCGCTGAACAGCCCGTTGCTCTGCGCCTGTAAGCGGCTGAAATCGTACTGAACGACGGGCATATCCAGCCGCTCCGGCGGCGTCAGGTAGCCGTGCTTGATCATGTAGCGCAGCGGAAGCTCATAGATACAGTCGCGGAACAGGGCCTTTTCATCGCCACGCACCATGCCGTGATAATGAAACTGATAAATCCAGCCCTTGCCCAGACGAAACGGCGTGGCGGTGAGGCCAAGCAGACGGAGGTGAGGATTCACCTTTTTCAGATGAGTGAGGATTTGCTGATACTGGCTGTCGTCGTCATCGCTGATGCGATGACACTCATCGACAATCAGCAGGGAAAACTCGCTGCGAAACAGTTCCAGGTTGCGCGCGACGGACTGTACGCTGCCAAACACCACTTTTCCGTGGCTCTCTTTGCGCTTCAGTCCGGCGGCAAAAATGTCGGCCTCCAGGCCGAGCGCGCAATATTTGGCGTGGTTTTGCGCCACCAGCTCTTTGACATGCGCCAGCACCAGCACGCGTCCGCGGGCCAGGCGCGCCAGTTCGGCAATCACCAGGCTTTTGCCGGCTCCGGTCGGGAGTACGATGGCGGCGGGCTCCCGATGCTTGCGAAACCAGGCGAGGGTGGCATCAACGGCTTCCTGCTGATAGGGGCGTAATGTGAACGTCATGGCTTCTCTATTCAGTTAACTCGCATATAGTATGCCACGAAACTTTTTCCCTTGAGTGGCGCAACCAGACCATTATACTGAACTGTTTCTGACTGCTTCTTTTTCGGACGCGTAGTCCGACTTCCAGCACCATTAAGGCTAAAAAGATTTCATGCGACTTGATAAGTTTATCGCTCAGCAACTCGGCGTAAGCCGCGCTATTGCCGGGCGTGAAATTCGCGCCAGCCGCGTAACCGTGGACGGCGACATTGTGAAAGACAGCGCTTTTAAACTCCAGCCTGAGCATCAGGTGGAGTATGACGGCAACCCGCTGACCCAGCAGAATGGCCCGCGCTACTTCATGCTCAACAAACCGGAAGGTTACGTCTGTTCAACGGACGATCCGGATCACCCGACGGTGCTCTACTTCCTCGACGAACCTGTGGCGCACAAGCTGCATGCGGCAGGGCGACTGGATATTGATACCACCGGCCTGGTGCTGATGACCGATGACGGCCAGTGGTCGCATCGCATCACCTCCCCGCGCCATCACTGTGAGAAAACCTATCGGGTGACGCTTGAGTCTCCGGTCTCGGATGACACGGCAGAGCAGTTCGCAAAAGGCGTTCAGCTGCATAATGAAAAAGATCTGACCAAACCGGCGGTGCTGGAAATCATCACTCCAACCGACGTGCGCCTGACCATCAGTGAAGGCCGCTATCACCAGGTGAAACGGATGTTTGCCGCCGTGGGCAACCACGTTGTGGGGCTGCATCGTGAACGTATCGGCGCGATTGCACTCGATCCAGACCTGGCGCCAGGGGAATATCGCCCGCTGACGGAAGAAGAGATTGCCAGCGTCGGGCTGCCTTCACGCTAAATTCAGGAGAACCCTGTGACCACCAGGCCACACTCGTCGTTTAAAATCGTATTTATCCTTGGCCTGTTGGCCATGCTGATGCCGCTGTCTATCGATATGTATCTGCCCGCGCTGCCGGTGATTTCCGCGCAGTTTGGCGTACCGGCAGGCAGCGCACAGATGACGCTCAGCACCTACATTCTTGGTTTTGCGCTCGGCCAGCTCTTTTATGGCCCAATGGCAGACAGCCTGGGGCGTAAACCCGTTATTCTGGGGGGGACATTGATATTTGCCGCGGCGGCGGTGGCCTGCGCGCTGGCGCAGAGTATCGATCAGCTGATTGTGATGCGTTTCTTCCATGGCCTGGCGGCGGCTGCGGCAAGCGTGGTAATTAACGCGCTGATGCGCGACGTCTACCCGAAGGAAGAGTTCTCACGCATGATGTCGTTCGTCATGCTGGTCACGACAATTGCGCCGCTGGTCGCCCCCATGGTGGGCGGGGCGGTGCTGGTTTGGTTCAGCTGGCATGCGATTTTCTGGATCCTGGCGATTGCCGCGCTGCTGGCCTCGGTGATGATCTTCGTCTTTATCGATGAAACGCTGCCGGTCGAGCGACGTCAGAAGTTCCACGTTCGCACCACGCTTGGCAACTTTGCCTCGCTGTTTCGCCATAAGCGTGTGCTCAGTTATATGCTTGCCAGCGGCTTCAGCTTTGCCGGAATGTTCTCGTTCCTGAGTGCGGGGCCGTTTGTGTACATCGAACTGAACCATGTGTCACCCCAGCATTTTGGTTACTACTTCGCGCTGAATATTGTGTTCCTGTTTGTGATGACCATTATCAACAGCCGCTTTGTCCGGCGGGTTGGGGCGCTGAATATGTTCCGCGCCGGGCTGTGGATCCAGTTCGTGATGGCTATCTGGCTGGTATTGAGCGCGTTGCTGGGCGTCGGTTTCTGGGCGCTGGTGGTGGGCGTGGCGGCGTTTGTCGGCTGCGTGTCGATGGTTTCATCCAACGCGATGGCGGTGATCCTCGACGAATTCCCGCATATGGCGGGTACCGCCTCGTCGCTGGCAGGAACGTTCCGTTTCGGGATTGGCGCGATAGTCGGGGCGCTGCTCTCGACGGCGACGTTTAATACCGCCTGGCCGATGCTGTGGGCGATTGCCCTCTGCGCGACCTGCTCCATTCTTTTTTATCTTTACGCCAGCCGGCCGCGAAAGACGGCGCATAAATGACCACTTAAGGCCCGATACGGGCCTTTTTGTTGACCCATATCAACCAACCCTACGTTCGTTTACCCTGTGTTTGTTTCTTTTATGTAAAATCTATTTATGTAAAAAGTCACATCATTGTATTTAAAAAGGTTGAGTTAGATCGCAGAAACGGGTACATATAGCGCCGACGCGAGCCTGCAACGCCTATAAAATCCGCTAAACAGTGCAGGTTGTCGATGATGTGTTACTATAAATGTAAATAAATTGTGAAGTAAATTTGCTTCCGGGGATCTGAACGTGAATACATTACAACTCTCCATTGTCCATCGCTTGCCCCAGAGCTATCGCTGGTCGACGGGTTTTGCAGGTTCGAAAGTTGAACCGATTCCGCAAAGCGTTGCCGGGGAGGATAATTGCCTGGTGGCGCTCAAACTGCTCAGCCCGAGCGATGAAAATGCGTGGCCGGTTATGGAACGTCTCAGCCAGGCGCTGACGGACATCGAAGTGGACAGCTCCGTGCTGGAATGCGAAGGTGAGCCGTGCCTGTTTGTTAACAGCCAGGATGAGTTTGCCGCCACCTGTCGTCTGAAAAACTTCGGCGTGGCCATTGCCGAGCCGTTCTCCGGTCAATACCCTTTCTGAGTGCTAGTCAGCGGACAATAGCTGGCGCGTGTAATCCTGCGTCGGCGCGGTGAATACGCGCTGGCACTCTCCCTGCTCCACGACTTCTCCCTGCCGCAATACCACCACCTGATGGCAAAGCGCACGCACCACCTGTAAATCGTGGCTGATAAAGATATAGGCCAGCCGATGCTTTTCCTGTAGCCCCTTCAGCAGCGCCAGAATTTGCGCCTGCACGGTGCGGTCCAGGGAAGAGGTTGGCTCGTCCAGCACGATCAGCTCCGGTTTCAGGATCAGCGCGCGGGCAATCGCTATACGCTGGCGCTGTCCGCCAGAAAACTCAGCCGGATACCGGTGCCGGGTCTCGGGATCTAAACCCACTTCCTCCATCACCCGCTTCACGTCGATTTCACGCTGTTGCGCCGTCATTGTCGGCTGGTGGACGCGCAGGCCCTCTTCAATAATCTGTAATACGCTCAGGCGCGGGTTAAGCGAAGAGTTTGGATCCTGAAATACCACCTGCATCCGCGGGCGGACAGGAAGCATCATCCGGCGATTCAGGTTTTGCAGCGGCATGCCGTCAAAGACAATGCTTCCCTGAGAGGCGATCAGGCGCAGCAGCGCCAGGCCGGTGGTGCTTTTGCCCGAGCCGGATTCGCCCACAAGCCCAAGCGACTCACCCGGACGCAGAGCGAAACTCATGTCTTTCAGGACATGATTGTGATCGACCACGCGACGGAGAATGCCTTTGCGGATCGGGAATGACACCGACAGCCCCTCAACGCTCAGCAACGGCGCGCAGTCAGCGTTAAGCGGAACCGGGTCGCCAGCGGGTTCGCTATCGAGCAGGCGCTGTGTATACGGGTGCTGAGGCGCGCTCAGCAGGGCGGATACCCGGTTCTGTTCCACGCAGCGGCCGTTTTGCATCACGGCCACCGTGTCAGCAAGCTTTTTCACGATGCTCAGGTTGTGCGTAATGAACAACAGGCTCATTTTCAGCTCGTCGCGAAGCTCGCGCAGCAGTTGCAGAATTTGCGCCTGCACCGTGACGTCCAGCGCGGTGGTGGGTTCATCGGCAATCAGCAGTTCGGGGCGCGTGAGCAGGGCCATTGCGATCATCACGCGCTGGCGCTCGCCGCCGGAAAGCTGGTGCGGGAAATCGTTCAGCCGTTTCGCCGCATGACGAATACCGGTGCGTTCAAGGCAGTCCAGAATTTCACCCCGCGCTGCCTCTTTACGCATTCCCCGATGAAGGGACAGCACTTCATAGAGCTGTTTTTCCAGCGTATGCAGAGGGTTGAGCGACACCATCGGCTCCTGAAAAATCATGGCGATGTTATTGCCACGAATGCCGCGCAGGGTTTGCTCGTCAGCGTTCAGCAGCGATTGTCCATGGAACAGAATATCCCCCTGCGGATAGCTGACCGGCGGGGAGGGGAGCAGGCGCAGCACCGAAAGTGCCGAGACGCTTTTACCGGAACCGGATTCCCCGACCAGCGCCAGCGTCTCTCCGCGCTGGATCTGCAACGATAAATCCGTCACTACCGTGCGTGATTCGCCCTGCTTTGAAAACGCAATCGACAGGTTTTCTATGCTCAGAAGAGGCCGGGTCATGTCATACCGCCTTGTTGGGATCGAAGGCATCGCGCACGGCTTCGCCAATAAAAATCAGCAGGGAAAGCAGCACCGCCACGGAGAGGAATGCGGTGATGCCCAGCCAGGGGGCCTGGAGATTGTTTTTGCCCTGCAACAGCAGTTCGCCAAGGGACGGTGAGCCCAGTGGCAAACCGAAACCAAGAAAATCAAGCGACGTCAGGGTGGTAATGGAGCTGCACAAAATAAACGGCAGGAAGGTGAGGGTCGCCACCACCGCATTGGGAAGCATGTGGCGGAAGATAATTGCGCGATCGCTCACGCCTAACGCTTGCGCGGCGCGAATATAGTCGTAATTCCGCGTGCGCAGAAACTCCGCGCGCACCACGCCGACCAGCGCCATCCAGCCGAACAGGACGGTGATCCCGAGCAGCCACCAGAAGCCAGGCTGTACCACACTGGACAGCAGGATAATCAGAAACAGCGTTGGCATACCGGACCAGACTTCAATCACGCGCTGTCCCCATAAATCTATTTTACCCCCGTAATAGCCTTGCACGGCGCCCGCCACAACGCCCATTACGCTGCTAAAGAGCGTCAGCATCAGCCCAAACAGGAGCGAGATGCGGGTGCCATAGAGGATGCGCGCCAGCACATCGCCGCCGTTGGCGTCCGTTCCCAGCCAGTTTTGCGCGGAAGGCGGCGAAGGGAAGGGGGTAGACGTGGCGAAGTTAATACTGTTCGCGCCAAAACGAATCGGTGCCCAGATAGCCCAGCCGTGCTGCGCTATCTGCTCACGTAACCAGGGATCCTGGTACTCGGCTGGCGTCGCAAATGGGCCGCCAAAATCGCTTTCGCTATAGGTAGTAAGCACCGGCACGTACCAGCGGTCTTTGAAATGCACCAGCAGGGGTTTATCGTTGGCAATCAGTTCCGAACACATACTTAAGGCGAACAGGACGGCGAAGATCCACAGCGACCAGTAGCCGCGACGGTTGTGGCGAAAGCGCGCCCAGCGGGCCTGATTGACGGGGCTTAAACGCGACATCAGCGGCCCTCAAAATCGATACGGGGATCGACCAGCGTATAGCTGATATCGCTGATGATGTTCAGCAGCAGGCCGATCAGGGTGAAAATGTAGAGTGTGCCAAACATCACCGGATAATCACGGGAGACGGTGGCCTCATAGCCCAGCAGCCCTAATCCGTTGAGCGAGAACATCACTTCTATCAGCAACGAGCCGGTAAAAAACATACTGATGAACGTGGCGGGGAAACCTGCAATCACCAGCAGCATGGCGTTACGAAAAACGTGCTTCCACATGATCTGCTTTTCACCGACGCCTTTGGCGCGCGCGGTGACGACGTACTGTTTGCGGATCTCATCAAGAAAGGCGTTTTTGGTCAGCATCGTAAGCGCCGCCAAACCGCCGATGACCGTCGCCAGCACCGGCAGCGTGATGTGCCAGAAGTAATCGGTGATTTTCTGATACCACGGCAGCGTGCTGAAATCCGCGGAGACCAGCCCGCGCAGCGGGAAGAGGTCGAAATAACTGCCGCCTGCGAAAAACACAATCAACAGCACGGCAAACAGAAACGCCGGAATAGCGTAGCCGATGATAATAAACGTACTGCTCCAGATATCGAAACGGCTACCGTTGTAGACCGCTTTCCTTATCCCCAGCGGAATGGAGACCAGATAAATAATCAGCGTCCCCCACAGTCCGAGCGTGATGGAAACCGGCAGGCTTTGTTTGATCAGGGTTAACACCGAGGCGCTGCGAAACAGGCTGTCGCCAAAATCGAAACGGACATAATCCCATAGCATCCTGAAATAGCGCTCGTGCAGCGGCTTGTCAAAACCATAGCGATGGGTGATCTCGGCGATCACCTCCGGATCCAGTCCCCGACCGCCCCGGTAGTGGCTTTCGCTGATGTTGCCCACGCCCGTCCGGGCATGGCTGGCCCCCATTCCTTCGCCGCCGCCGCCCGGCATGCCGCCAGCGTGACCAAATTCTATTGCCGCAATCGCCTGGTCCACCGGACCGCCGGGGGCGATCTGGACGATAAAAAAGTTAATGGTAATGATGGCCCACAGCGTCGGGATCACTAACAGCAGCCGGCGGATAAGATAAGCGCCCATCGTCACTCCTTAACGCCGCTCTGCGGGCAATTTTGCGGCTTTATTCACGTCATACCACCAGGTGTCAAAGCCGAGGGTGTAAACCGGGCGAACGGCAGGCAGGGAGAATTTATCCCAGCGGGCCACGCGATCTTCGCCCATATACCACATCGGCAGCATGTAATAGTTCCAGGTTAATACCCGATCGAGCGCGCGGCCAAGCGGCAGAAGCTTGTTCTTATCGCCCTGAGCGGCCACAATTTTTGCAATCAGCGCATCAATCACCGGGCTCTTTACGCCCGGGGCGTTGTAGGAGGAGTCGATATACCCCGATGCCCAGGAGATTTGCAGATCTGAACTCGGCCACGGCTGGGCGGCCCACAGGGTCTGCATCATATCGTAATCGCGACTGCGCTTGCGGTTAGTCAACTGGGCCATATCGACCTGGCGGATATTCATAGTGACGCCAAGCCGGGCAAGGTTCTTCTTAAACGGCAGCACCCACTGATCGTTTGCGCCAGAGGCAATCAGCAGTTCGAAGCTGAGCGGTTTACCGGTTTGCGCATTAACCCGTTGCCGATTTTTCAGCACCCAGCCAGCGTCATCCAGCAGGCTGCTGGCTTTCAGCAGGTTGTCCCGGTCGAACCCGTTTCCGTCGGATTTGGGCGGTTCAAATATGCGGGTGAACACCTCCGGCGGTAGCTCCGCTTTCAATGGCGCCAGCAAAACCAGCTCGTCCGCGTGGGGATAATCACGGGCGGCATATTCAGTATTCTGGAAATAGCTGTTCGCCCGGCTGTAGGCTCCGTAAAACAGCGCTTTGTTCATCCATTCGAAATCAAACGCCAGAGTAATGGCTTCACGCACCCGACGATCGGAAAAAACCGGGCGCTGAATATTAAACGCCAGCCAGCGCGTGTCCTGCGCGGATTCGTTTTTGTGTTCGTCTTTAACGATATAGCCTTTCGCGAAATTTTTTCCGATATAGCGGGTCGCCCAGTTTTTGGCGCTGTTCTCGACACGTAAATCAAATGCGCCTGCCTTAAATGCCTCGAAGGCCACGTTATCATCCAGGTAGTAGTCGTAGCGGATTGTATCGAAGTTCCAGCGGCCCCGGTTTACCGGCAGCGTGGCTGCCCAGTAATCTTTCACACGGGAATAGATCACATACTGGCCCATTCGCCAGTCGGTAATGCGATACGGCCCTCCGGCCAGCGGCGGGGTAGAGAGGGGATCGCTCAGCTTATGGTTTTTCCAGAAGGATTCGGGCATGACGGGCAGGGAGAACAGGCTCAGCATATTCTCTTTGTTCGCCTCAGGGAGTTCGATTCGCACGGTCAGCGGGGCGATGGCTTTCACCGTGGTGCCCTTGTACACCAGACGAAACTGCGGCACGCCTTCGGTCATAAATTTATGAAAAGTGAACGCCACGTCGCGGGCGCTAACCGGCGTACCGTCGTGAAAACGCGCCCGCGGATTAATCGCGATTTCTGCCCAGCTGAAATCATCGGCGTAACGTACGTTCTCGGCGACCAGGGGATAATAGCTGCCGGGCTCGTCGTCGGAGGTGACGAACAGCGTGTCATAGAGGGATTCGGTACGCGCTGCCGCTACGCCGCGCAGGGCAAAGCGGTTAAAGTTGTCAAATGTTCCCGTGGCGGAAAGCGTCACGTTTCCGCCTTTCGGGGCGGCTGGGTTGACGTAATCGTAGTGGTTAAAGTTAACCGCGTACTTCGGCTCGCCAATGACGGCAAAGGCCGTGCTCTCTTTGATGGTCTGCGCCTGGCTCGACAGGCTCACCAGCGCCAACAGCGTCAACACAACGCGCATAATCATAGTGCGGCGGATCCCTTTGTTCACAGACAGGCTCGGTTGAACAGAATAATAAGGGACAGCGCCGTGATTGTGAAATTATTCCCCGAGCGTGATATCGGGTTGCCACGTCCTGAACTGCTCCAGCGGCATCGGGCGGCCAATCCAGTAGCCCTGAAGATAGTTTACGCCATGCTCGCGCAGCCACGCCGCCTGCTCGGGCGTTTCAACACCCTCGGCGACGGTTATCATATTCAGACGTTCTGCCAGCGTCAGCACCGCGTCAAGCACTGGCGAGGTGACGGTTTCAGTCCCGATGGCATTCACGAAGCCACGGTCAATTTTCAGGTAATCCATCGTGAAGCGTTCCAGATAGATCAGCGCGCTGTGGCCAGTGCCAAAATCATCGATGGCGATTTCAAAACCTTCATTGTGCAGCCATTCGAACAGCTGATTTGCCTCGCGGTGGTTAATCATGTCGCGCTCGGTTATTTCCAGCACAATCTGGAAGTGATCGGGCGGAAGGGCGGCGAGAAACGCGCGCATATCCCCTTTAAAGCTTTCCGCATGCAGATGCCCGGGCGCGATGTTGATTCCAAACTTGGCCCCAGGCGGGAGCACCGTTTGCAGAACAGGGGCATCGCGGATAATCAGGTCAAAAAGATGCAGCGTCAGCGGGACAATCAGCTTCTGCGCTTCAGCGAAGTTAATAAAGGCATCCGGTGGAATTTCGCCCATCACCGGATGCTTCCAGCGCATCAGGACTTCCAGCCCGGTCATTCTGAGCGACTGCGCATCCACGACGGGTTGATAGACCACGTAAAACTGGTCGTGCTTGATGGCCGTGAGGATCTCTTTCCCCGGATTGAGACGGATAGTAAGAATATAGAAATTCAACAGGCCCGCCGCGATACCGCAGACCAGGCCGAAAAACACCGCGTAGAGTAGTTCATCGGTTGTCCAGGCTTGCGCATAAACGTTAACGGTCAATGGAATATTTTTCAGCGTGGCGCTACGGGCAGGGACGTCAGGCAAATCCCGCGCCTGGATCAGCATTCCGGACTGTGTAGATAACGCGGAATCGCCAATGACGATCGATATCCCGGCAAATTCATCCTGACGTGACGTATAGAGAAGATAGGGCGACAGGTTGAGGTTGACGGACGTAAACACGCCGCCGTCTTTCACCAGCGGATTGCGATACCAGATGGCGATCGCGGGCTTATCCGGCAGCATTGGCGTGCCCGGCAGGAGCGCGATATCAACAGGTTTGCTGATATGTAGCTGAGGGATAAGCTTTTCCATCGGGGTATTCATCGGGCCTGTTGCCGAGGAGCAGAAGGCCTGTTTATCCCTGACCAGCAAAAAGGCGCGCACGTTGATGCTAAAGGCCGCCCGGGATGTCAGGGCGGCACTCACTTCCTCGCAGCTGTTCAGCGTGAGTGGCTGGAGCGTATCAATCGACATTTTGAGCTCATCGAAATAGCTCTCCATGTAAACGCTTAAATCGGTAATGAGAGTATCGAATCTGACGTCTCGCTTGTGATAACTCCAGTAAAACTGTAATGCTCCCAGAAGCAGGGCAGTGAATAACCCCGTAAGGAAACTGATAAACAGTATCTTGCGGTTGCTGGAGAAGTAGCGGGTTAACATAGATGTCGTGATTCCTGAAATGCCGCTGGATAGTTATCAGTGTAACGGGCAAAAAAAAACACTGCCGGAGCAGTGCTTTTTTTATCGTATCGCCAGCCAAGGGATAACCAACGATACGACAACAATATTAACTACGGCTCAGAACGCGGCGAGCTTCGTTGTAGCGTTTCTTCCAGTAAGGTTCGTTCATGCTGGAAATCGTCACACCGCTGCTGGTGGAAGCATGGACAAACTGATCGTTACCGATATAGATGCCAACGTGTCGACCGGTTGAACCTGCTCTGAACAGGACTAAATCGCCCGTGCGTAGTTTAGTACGCGAAATGGACTTGCCCATTTCCTGCTGTTCATAGGTAGAACGCGGAAGGTCTAACCCAAACTGCTCACGGAACGTACGCTGTACGAAAGCGGAACAATCGATGCCTTTCTTGGTGCTGCCGCCCAGACGGTAACGCACGCCTTTCCAGTCAGCATACTGATCCATAATACGCGACTTAACGTCGAGATTACGTACCATATTTTCAAATTCATCCTGAGAGGCTTGCAGTGAAGAGGAATCTTCCATTCCCACAACACGCGTCTCAGGATGCATATTCTTCGCGGTATTCGTCGTACTACATGCCGAAAGCAGAACCGCCACTGCAATCGCCGGGATCCCCCGCAAGATATATCTCAAGATTGGTTGAGATTTGACCATTTTGTTTGTTTTCCCTTGAAGTCCTTAACGAAAATATCGTTATAAAAATGCCAACCGTGACGAGACTAATTATCTGTTCACAATGAGACAATTCTTTATGGTGAAAACTGTGGCTCAACGCACAAAATTATTCACCATGATAATAATTATCTCAGTGGGGCAAAACGAGTTTGAGGTTAACCGATTGCACGGGGTATTGCGAGCAAAAAAGTCCGATTTTTTATAAGAAAATGTGATACACAAAGTTACAGCGCGGAATTGCTCAAAATGCCGCCATTCATACAGATAATCCCTGCAATTGCTTCATTTTTATCACGAATTGTATGACAGGATGATGACAGCGTTGAATGACGCCCGAAAGAAGAGACTCAGGGACCGAAAACGATCCCTGATGAATGGTGTTAATTTGCGTTATTTATCTGTTTCTGACTTGTTTAAATTTACCGGGAAGATAGCGATCAAAAATACCTATTACGCGATCGCTCAGTGGGGTCATCAGCACCCACGGTAAACCAATTAACACCGCTGTGAGGGAGCCTACGACGATATCTGTCAGCCAGTGAGCACCAATCATCACTCGCGGGAATGCAAATACCACCACAATAAACAGGGCGATGGCGAAGGCTTTTTTACCAAAATAGCGCAGCATGAAGCCTGCAAAAATCAGCAGCATCATACCGTGGTCGCCCGGGAAACTGTCCTTCGAGGCATCTTTGGTTGGAATATGAAGCAGCTCGCTGACGCGGTTAATATTCGGGAAAAAGAGCGACGGACTGGCGCGTTTAACCGGCATCAGATGCTGCGCCAGCTGGTTGATAATCACGGCCGTCAGCAGCATCACCAGGCCGATAATCAGAATACGGCGACGACCCGTTTTGTCTTCCTTCAGCCAGAAGGAGAGCATCAGACAGCCCATTGCCAGCAGCGAACAGCCGTCAAACGCGCGGTTGTTGGTGATCGCCACCAGCCACAGGAAGGCTTCACTCTTCGCCAGCGCCTGGTTAAAGAAGTGGAACAGCCCGGAATCCAGCGGGAACCAGAAACCGTGATCCGCCGGGATATACCAGGAGAAAAAGAGCGCCAGACCGGCAGCGTTGAGCAATAAAATAGCAGGAAGTCGAGTCGTCATAGTCTTCAGCAATGTGTGAAATCAGGGGCAACGTTAGCCGCCCAAACTTAAACGAAGCTTCAACAGGCTTGACTGGAGGGCATTCCAGTCGGTATTAACCGCACTAATTAACTCTATCCGGCTGTCGGGTGGCGCGACATTCTGGGTTTCAATAAAGAAATCCTCGCCCTGACGGTTAATGCGCACCAGACCATCCGGAGTGCGCATGATCCCTTTTACCCGCTCAACCGGCGCCAGTCTCGCCCATTCCAGTATACCAATGGTGTCGAAAACCGTATCGGCATCGAAGATCCACCCGCAGGCCTGGTGCCCCTGACCGCTGTTCAAATTTCGACGCCAGCGCTGATGTTCCGGCAGGCTCAGTGCAGCCAGGCCTTGCTTCGCGCCGTGGCTATGCGAATGCTCTGCGCTGGCAGGCAGTTGCGTCTGGTTGAGGCGGGGAAGATCGAGCAGGGCGCCATCAATGTTGCCCTGGGTGGTCTGCACGTATTGACGTCCACCGCCAGCCTGCTGCCACCAGGACTCGAACGCGGCCTGACTCTCAGCCGTCGCGCGATCGGATTTATTCGCCACGATAATATCTGCCGAGGCGAGCTGGTCGCGGAAATTGTCGTTGTTGATCGTTTTTTCATCCAGCAGCTGGCGGGGGTCGAGCAGGCAAAGCGTCGCACGCAGCTCAAGCCACGGCTCGTAGACCGGGGCGGTCAGTAAATCAAGGATTTGCTTAGGATGACCCAGCCCGGTAGGCTCAATCAGCAACCGGTCCGGCTTGCCCTGACGCAGCAGCGTATTCAGCCCGACCTGCATCGGCAGACCATTCACGCAGCACATACACCCGCCCGGGATCTCTTTCACCATCGCGCCGCTGTCGGCGAGCAACGCGCCGTCGATGCCGACTTCGCCAAATTCGTTGACCAGCACGGCCCACTTTTCCGCCGGATCTTTATTGGCCAGCAAATGCAGAATGGACGTAGTTTTACCGCTGCCGAGAAAACCGGTGATCAGGTTGGTTTTGGTCACGTGCGCTCCGATAAATAATTGTGATGTAGTAACAACTACCTATCATCCTGACGAAAAAATCGGGCATTGAGAAGAGGGAGGGCGAACGGAGCGTAATGCCGTTCGCCATAAACGCAATAATCGCTAAATTTTTAACGTTTCGATAACGGCCTGGTGCGCGCCGAGCCGGACGAGGCGCTGGTACGCGCCGGTAATTGCCTCGACAAAGACAGGGTTTTGCGGCAGGTCGTCGCCAAAGATTTCATTTAACGTCAGCAGGGCGCTAACGCGTTCTGCGTCGCTGCTGGTGGCGACAATGGCCTGGAACTTGTCGCTCAGCGGATCGCGGACGTCAATGGCGTTGCCCTGTTCGTCCGTCCCGCTGACGTAGCGCATCCAGCCCGCCACCCCCAGCGCCAGTAATGGCCAGGCGGTGTTAAGCTCAAGATGCACGCGGATCCCATCCAGCATGCGCTGAGGCAGTTTCTGGCTGCCGTCCATGGCGATTTGCCATGTACGATGCTGAAGGGCCGGGTTGGCGAAGCGGTTAAGCAGGCTGTCAGCATAGGCTGTCAGATCAACGTTGGTGATGCGCAGCGTAGGGGCCTGCTCATTCAGCATCAGCCTGCGGGCAGCCTCGCGGAAACTGTCGTCCTGCATACATTCATTTATGTGCGCGTAGCCAGCAAGGTAGCCCAGATACGCGAGGAAGGAGTGGCTGCCGTTCAGCATCCGCAGCTTCATCTGCTCCCAGGGCAGGACATCCTCAACCATCTGTACGCCTGCAACCTCCCATTCCGGACGCCCGGCGACAAAGTTATCTTCCACTACCCACTGAATGAACGGTTCACAGCTGATGGCGCAGGGATCTTCAACGCCAAGTTCCTGGGTGATTTCCGCGAGTGAGGCGTCGGTGGCGGCGGGCACGATTCGGTCGACCATGGTGCCAGGGAAGCTCACGTGCGCCTCGATCCATGCGGCCAGCTCTGCGGAACGCTTTCCGGCCATGCCGAGAACGGCATTTTTCACCACGTGGCCGTTGTCGGGAATATTGTCGCAGGAGAGCACGGTAAACGCCGGCAGGCCACGCTCGCGGCGGCGATGAAGCGCTTCGACCAGAATACCCGGTGCGGAATGTGGTTCAGACGGATGCTCGAGATCGTGCAGGATGCGGCTGTTCTGCATATCCAGTTTTCCCGTCGCCGGATCGATGCAGTAGCCTTTTTCGGTAATGGTGAGGGAGACAATTGCCACCTGTGGTTCGCAGAACTTCTCAATAATGGCTGCCAGCGAGTCGAGTTTGGCGTTCAGGCACTCTTTTACTGCACCGATAATAATGGGCTGATTGCCTTCGGCACCTTTCTCCAGAACGGTAAACAGATGATCCTGCGCCCGGAGCTGGCGCATAAGGACATCGCCGCTAAAGAGGCTAATCTCACAAATTCCCCAGTCGCCTCCTCTGGCATTTAGTACCCGGTTTGTTAACAACGCCTGATGCGCCCGGTGGAACGCGCCAAAACCGAAATGGACGATGCGGGAGCGTAACTGCTCGCGATCGTAGCGGGGCTGCTGGACATGAGCAGGAAGCGCGGTGGAGGCAATAGTCTTCATGTAGTACACACCTGATTAACCATTAATTAACAATGCCAGTGTAAAGTTATATGACAACAAATTAAATTGGTAAGCCGTAAATATCCCTGTTATGTGAGTTTGATCAATCAATGTCACGCGCTGTA
Organism: Enterobacter cloacae complex sp. GF14B; assembly: GCF_004136805.1. Lineage (NCBI taxonomy): Bacteria > Pseudomonadati > Pseudomonadota > Gammaproteobacteria > Enterobacterales > Enterobacteriaceae > Enterobacter > Enterobacter cloacae complex sp. GF14B. The sequence goes on along the minus strand of NZ_QFRV01000017.1, from coordinate 15,962 downwards.
TTGACCACTTCGATTAAACATGTATGGTAGTCGTCATTGAGGTAACACATATTGGTATAACAACTTGAGAGGGTGGGGCAATGGAACAAACCTGGCGTTGGTACGGGCCGAACGATCCGGTTTCTCTTGATGATGTGCGTCAGGCTGGCGCAACGGGTGTGGTCACGGCGCTGCATCATATTCCGAACGGTCAGGTGTGGCCGGTGGAGGAAATCCAAAAGCGTCAGGCTCAGCTGGCAGAGAAGGGGTTAACCTGGTCTGTTGTGGAAAGTATTCCGGTTCACGAAGATATCAAAACCCACTCCGGTGAGTGTGATACCTGGATTGCGAATTATCAGCAGAGCATTCGTAACCTGGCAGCCTGCGGTATTGATACCGTCTGCTACAACTTTATGCCGATTCTGGACTGGACGCGTACCGACCTGGAATATGTAATGGCCGATGGTTCGAAGGCGCTGCGTTTCGATCAAATCGCTTTTGCGGCTTTCGAGCTGCACATTCTGAAGCGTCCGGGTGCGGAAGCAGACTACACCGCCGAAGAGCAGCAGCAGGCGCTGGCGTGGTTCAATGCCGCCAGTGAAGCGGACATTGAGAAGCTGGTTCGCAATATCATCGCGGGCCTGCCGGGGGCGGAAGAGGGCTATACCCTCGATCAGTTCCGCGCGCGCCTGGCGGAATATGGCGATATCGATAAAAACCAGCTGCGTGAAAACATGGCGCACTTCCTGCGCGCTATCGTGCCGGTGGCAGAAGAAGTCGGCGTGCGGCTGGCGGTTCATCCGGACGATCCACCGCGTCCTATCCTCGGCCTGCCGCGTATTGTGTCTACGATTGAAGATATGCAGTGGCTAAAAGAGACGGTGGATAGCATCTACAACGGCTTTACCATGTGTACGGGCTCGTATGGGGTGCGGGCGGATAACGATCTGGTGCGGATGATCGAAACCTTCGGCGATCGCATTCATTTCACCCACCTGCGTGCAACCTGCCGTGAAGAGAATCCAAAAACCTTCCACGAAGCAGCCCATCTTGGCGGCGACGTGAACATGGTTGCGGTGGTGGATGCCATTCTCTCTGAAGAGGTTCGTCGTAAGCAGGCGGGAGATGTTCGTCCTATCCCGTTCCGTCCGGATCACGGGCACCAGATGCTGGACGATCTGCGCAAGAAAACGAATCCAGGGTATTCGGCGATTGGCCGTCTGAAAGGGATGGCGGAAGTGCGCGGTATCGAGCTGGCGCTGAAAATGACGAAGTATCCTGAGCTTCTTTAAGTCTGATTGCCCGGTGGCGCTACGCTTACCGGGCCTACGAAAAACCGGCTCTGAGGCCGGTTTTTGTGTTTTTGTAGGCCGGGTAAGGCGTAGCCGCCACCCGGCAAATGCCACAATCAGTCAGCACGACCCATATAGCGTTTTTCTTCGATATGGATACGGATTTTCTCGCCCGCCGACAGGTACTCTGGCACCTGTACGACCAGACCGGTAGTCAGGGTAGCCGGTTTGTTACGCGCACTTGCAGACGCGCCTTTGATGCCCGGTGCCGTTTCAACAATTTCCAGATCAACGGTCTGCGGCAGTTCCAGCGCCAGCAGCACGCCATCCCAGGTCAGCACCTGCATGTCCGGCATCCCACCTTCAGGAATAAACAGCAGCTCTTCTTCGATCTGATCTTTGGTGAAGATATACGGGGTGTAATCTTCTTTATCCATGAACACGTATTCGTTGCCGTCAATGTAGGAAAAATCAACGTAGCGACGGGTCAGGGTTACGGTATCGACGATATCGTCGCCTTTAAAACGTTCTTCCACTTTCAGGCCGGTGCGGACATCGGAGAAACGCATTTTGTACAGCGTTGCTGCGCCACGGGCGCTGGGTGCCTGAATGTCGATATCTTTCACAATCAGCAGTTTGCCGTTGTAATTCAGTACCATACCTTTCTTAATTTCGTTCGCTCTTGGCATTGCAGTAATCCTGTTTACGGGAGGTAAAAAATATCGCGCCAAATTACTCGCGCGCGGCCTTTCAGGCAAGCGGAATTCGTGGGTTTTGCTATCAATACATAAAAGGTGTTACTGTGCGCGCAATGCCCGACTGCGCGGGCATCTGCCACCAACAGAGAGCATGTATGGATTGTCGTTCCGACTGTGGCGCGTGCTGTACCGCACCGTCCATCTCAAGCCCCATTCCAGGCATGCCGGAGGGCAAGCCTGCCAATACCCGCTGCGTTCAGCTCTCTGACACTAACCTGTGCATGATCTTTGGCTCGCCCCTGCGCCCGAAGGTGTGCTCCGGGCTCCAGCCAACCGCCGAAATGTGCGGCAGTACGCGCCAGCAGGCCATCACTTATCTGCTTGAGCTGGAAGCGCTCACCGCGCCTTAAACGTCTTTGATCCGCGTCAGGCAGCTCAGCGTCATGACGCACATCACCAGCGCAATCCAGAACACTGTATGATAGTTCCAGATTTCAGCCACAACGCCCGCCAGTGAGCCTGCAATAATCCAGCCCACGCGGGTGGTATTCGTATAAAGGGTGGTGGCAGAGCCTGCCTGACCCGGCATCAGGTCCTGAAAGTAGAGCATGCCGATACCGGCCAGAATACCGATGTAAATGGCGTTCAGCAGCTGTAAAGCCAGAAGCAGGGCTGGCGTATGAACCGTCAGCATACCGACATAAAACAGCAGCCCGGCTACGGCGGCGACGCGCATCAAAAAGCGCTTGCCGAAGCGCTTCGCGTAATAACCCGCAATCAGCATGGTGGGGATCTCAAGCCCCGCGGCGGTTCCCATCATGATCCCGGCCAGCTTCTCCGGCAGATGCAGCTCATCAATAATAAACAGCGGCATATTAATGATATAGAGGCTGTTCGTTCCCCACATCAGCGTACAGATAATGAATAACAGCAGTGCGTCGCGGCGGTTGCGTCGCGGAGCTTCCAGCGTACCAGTCGCCACTTTCGGCTCTTTACGCATGGAGGGCAGGAAGAACCAGACCATCGCGCCGCATACCACGAAGGCCACGGCTGCGCTGAGGTACATCACCGTAAAGCCAAAACCCATCGCCAGCGCGTAGGCAAGCGGGGGGCCAATCACCCACGCCAGCGACACCTGCGCGCGCAGTATCGAGCTGAACATCACCGCTTCCCGCCCGGTGTGGTCGGCATGCTCGCGGGCAAGGGCGAACATCTGCGGGTTGGCGGTCGAGCCGAAGCTGCTCAGGAAGACGCCCACGAACAGCAGAATGAAGTAGTTACGGTTCCAGGCAAACAGCAGGCAGGCAAATACCCCGAGCAGGCAGCAAAAAACGATCAGGCTTTTGCGATCGCCTTTGCGGTCTGAACGACCGGCAAGAAACTGGCTGACAAAAATGCCAATGATGGCGCTCCCGGTAAAGAAGAAGCCAACCATCGCCGGGCGGGCGTGGACTTCGTTGGTCAGAAAGAGGCTCAGCGTAGGCGTTTGTAACGCACCGGCAATACCGGTGAGGAAAGCAACGATCAAAAACGCCGTTGACGTCAAATCAAAGGGCTTTGGTGAGGCGGCAGCGGGGGTGTTATGCATGTTCAGTCTTTGCGAGTAACAGAGAGAGGCGGAGTTTACGCCGCCCGTCATTAAATAAACAGAGGGTAAAGTCAAGATTGCTACAAAAAATCAAAATGGCATTTCACTTTCGCGCCGCCTCGCTGAAGCGTGCTGAACCTGTTTGCTGAACATCAACAAAATCCCCTGAACTGAAGAAGAAATGTGCTGCACTTCTAAATTCTGCAACAAGAAATGTAACTTTTCTTGCAACCTTTTGTAGAAAAGACAAGACTTCTTGAAACGTTTCAGCGCTATCTTGCATGTCCTGAAGAAGCAGGTTAGCGCCTATTTTCTCAGTTAAGCTGAAACGATTCAATTTCAGCAGGAGAGGAGAATCATGTTCCAGTTATCTGTTCAGGATATTCACCCGGGCGAACAGGCCGGGAATAAAGAAGAGGCTATTCGCCAGGTCGCCGCTGCGCTCGTGCAGGCTGGCAACGTGGCTGACGGCTACGTCAACGGCATGCTGGCGCGTGAACAGCAGACCTCCACCTTCCTCGGTAACGGTATTGCAATTCCGCACGGCACCACGGACACCCGCGATCAGGTGCTGAAAACCGGTGTGCAGGTCTTCCAGTTCCCGCAGGGCGTGCTGTGGGGCGAGGGTCAGGTGGCTTATGTGGCGATCGGCATCGCGGCCAGCGGTGACGAACACCTGGGCCTGCTGCGTCAGCTGACGCACGTGCTGAGTGATGATGCCGTCGCGGAACAGCTTAAATCCGCCACCACTGCTGAAGAACTGCGTGCCCTGCTGATGGGCGAAAAACAGAGCGAAGCGCTGAAGCTGGATAATGAAACCCTGACGCTGGACGTCGTTGCGTCCGATCTGGTAACGCTCCAGGCGCTGAATGCGGCTCGCCTGAAAGAGGTCGGTGCGGCGGATACCGCTTTTGTGACGCGCGCAATCAATGATAAGCCATTAAACCTGGGGCAGGGCATCTGGCTGAACGACAGCGCTGAAGGTAACCTGCGCAGCGCTATCGCGGTCAGCCGTGCTGCGGTTGCCTTTGAGACAGACGGCGAACGCGCCGCGATGCTGGTAACGGTTGCCATGACTGACGATCAGCCGGTTTCCGTGCTGAAGCGTCTGGGCGATCTGCTGCTGAACAATAAAGCTGAAAAACTGCTGAACGCAGACGCGGCGACGGTGCTGGCTCTGCTGACCAGCGACGATGCGCTGACGGATGACCTGCTGAGCGCAGAGTACGTGGTGCGTAACGAACATGGCCTGCATGCCCGTCCGGGCACCATGCTGGTGAATACCATTAAACAATTTGAAAGTGAGATCACCGTGACCAATCTGGACGGTTCGGGTAAACCAGCCAACGGGCGCAGCCTGATGAAAGTTGTCGCGCTGGGCGTGAAGAAAGGCCATCGTCTGCGCTTTACCGCGCAGGGTGCGGATGCTGAACAGGCGCTGAAAGCGATTGGCGACGCCATCGCGGCCGGTCTGGGGGAGGGCGCATAATGAGCAGACGTGTTGCGACCATTACGCTGAACCCGGCTTACGATCTGGTGGGGTTCTGCCCGGAAATTGAGCGTGGCGAAGTTAACCTGGTGCGGACGACCGGCCTGCATGCCGCAGGGAAAGGCATTAACGTGGCGAAAGTGCTGAAAGATCTCGGCATCGACGTCACCGTTGGCGGCTTCCTCGGTAAAGACAACCAGGACGGTTTTCAGCAGCTGTTCAGCGAGTTGGGCATCGCCAACCGTTTTCAGGTTGTGCAGGGCCGTACCCGCATTAACGTTAAGCTGACCGAGAAAGACGGTGAAGTGACCGATCTGAACTTCTCCGGCTTCGAAGTGACCCCGGCTGACTGGGAGCGCTTTGTTGCCGATTCCCTGAGCTGGCTGGGCCAGTTTGACATGGTGTGCGTCAGCGGCAGTCTGCCCTCCGGCGTCAGCCCGGAAGCGTTCACCGACTGGATGACGCGCCTGCGCAGCCAGTGCCCGTGCATTATTTTCGACAGCAGCCGCGACGCGCTGGTCGCCGGTCTGAAAGCCTCTCCGTGGCTGGTTAAGCCTAATCGCCGCGAACTGGAGATCTGGGCGGGCCGTAAGCTGCCAGAATTAAAGGATGTGATTGACGCTGCCCATGCGCTGCGCGAGCAGGGTATCGCTCACGTGGTGATTTCGCTGGGTGCAGAAGGTGCCCTGTGGGTTAACGCCTCCGGGGAATGGATTGCCAAACCGCCTTCAATGGAGGTGGTCAGCACCGTGGGTGCCGGGGATTCGATGGTTGGCGGTCTGATCTACGGTCTGCTGATGCGCGAATCCAGTGAACATACCTTACGTCTTGCTACCGCCGTTGCGGCCCTGGCCGTGAGCCAGAGCAATGTCGGTATTACCGATCGTACCCAGTTAGCCGCGATGATGGCGCGCGTTGACTTAAAACCTTTTAACTAACAGCAGGAGAGGAATAATGAAAACGCTGCTGATCATTGACTCCGGTCTCGGACAGGCTCGTGCCTATATGGCGAAGACCCTGCTGGGCGCGGCGGCACAAAAAGCGCACCTGGATATCATTGATAACCCGGGTGATGCTGAAATGGCGATTGTTCTGGGCGACAAAATCCCCGCTGACAGCGCCCTGAACGGCAAAAAAGTGTGGCTGGGTGATATTAATCGCGCGGTGGCACATCCTGAACTGTTTCTGAGCGAAGCAAAAGGTCATGCGACGGTTTACAGCGCACCTGTTGAGGCGGCGCCGGTTGCCGCCGTTGGGCCGAAACGCATTGTTGCGGTAACGGCCTGCCCGACAGGTGTGGCGCACACCTTTATGGCGGCTGAAGCCATTGAAACCGAAGCGAAAAAACGTGGCTGGTGGGTGAAGGTTGAAACTCGCGGCTCTGTTGGCGCGGGCAATGCCATCACGCCTGAAGAGGTGGCGGAAGCCGATCTGGTGATTGTGGCGGCGGATATCGAAGTGGATCTGGCGAAGTTTGCCGGCAAGCCGATGTACCGTACCTCTACCGGCCTGGCGCTGAAGAAGACCGCGCAGGAGTTTGATAAGGCGCTGGCAGAAGCCAAACCGTATCAGGCAACCGGTGCGGCTAAAACTGCGACTGAAGGGAAAAAAGAGTCTGCGGGTGCGTATCGTCACCTGCTGACCGGCGTGTCCTACATGCTGCCGATGGTGGTGGCGGGCGGCCTGTGTATTGCGCTCTCCTTCGCCTTTGGTATCGAGGCGTTTAAAGAGCCGGGCACGCTGGCGGCCGCGTTGATGCAGATTGGCGGCGGCTCCGCGTTTGCGCTGATGGTGCCAGTGCTGGCGGGCTTTATCGCCTTCTCCATTGCTGACCGTCCGGGTCTGACGCCGGGTCTTATCGGCGGTATGCTGGCCGTGAGCACCGGTTCTGGCTTTATCGGCGGTATCATTGCCGGTTTCCTCGCCGGTTATGTGGCGAAGCTGATCAGCTCGAAGCTGAAGCTGCCGCAGAGTATGGAAGCGCTGAAACCTATCCTGATCATCCCGCTGATTTCCAGCCTGGTGGTCGGTCTGGCGATGATTTACCTGATTGGTAAGCCGGTCGCGGGCATTCTGGAAGGTCTGACCCACTGGCTGCAAACCATGGGGACGGCGAATGCGGTGCTGCTGGGCGCAATCCTCGGCGGTATGATGTGTACCGACATGGGGGGGCCGGTGAACAAAGCGGCATATGCGTTTGGCGTTGGCCTGCTGAGTACCCAGACCTACGCGCCGATGGCGGCGATCATGGCGGCAGGTATGGTGCCACCGCTGGCGCTTGGCCTGGCGACGATCATTGCCCGTCGTAAGTTCGATAAAGCGCAGCAGGAAGGCGGTAAAGCTGCGCTGGTGCTGGGCCTGTGCTTCATCACCGAAGGCGCAATTCCGTTTGCGGCGCGCGATCCAATGCGTGTTCTGCCGTGCTGTATCGTGGGTGGTGCGGTGACGGGGGCTATCTCCATGGCAGTAGGTGCGAAACTGATGGCGCCGCACGGCGGTCTGTTCGTCCTGCTGATCCCTGGCGCCATCACGCCGGTGCTGGGTTATCTGCTGGCGATTGTTGCCGGTACGCTGGTGGCGGGCCTCTCTTACGCGGTGCTGAAACGTCCGGAAGCGGAAGTTGTGGCGAAAGCAGCGTAAGCGGTAAGCAATAAAAAAGCCGGGTGCTAATGCAACCCGGCTTTTTTTATGCCGCCTGTTCAGCGGTTTGCTGTGCCTTCAGCCAGGCAATCTCTTCTGCCCAGATGTCCGGATTGATGGTTTCCAGCACCATCGGAATACCGTCGAAGCGAGCGTCCTGCATGATAAAGCGGAACGCATCGTGGCCGATGTTGCCTTCGCCCAGGCTGTGATGGCGGTCAACGCGGCTACCAAAGGCGCTTTTCGCATCGTTTAAGTGCATACCGCGAAGATATTTAAAACCAACAATACGCTCGAACTCCTCGAAGGTATTTTTTGTGGCCTCGGTTGTGCGCAGGTCATAACCGGCCGCAAACGCGTGGCAGGTATCAATGCACACGCCCACGCGGGATTTGTCTTCCACGCCGTCGATGATCGCCGCCAGATGCTCAAACTTAAAGCCGAGGTTGCTGCCCTGACCGGCGGTATTCTCAATCACCGCCGTCACGCCCTGGGTTTTATCCAGCGTCATGTTAATTGACTCGGCGATGCGCGCCAGACAGGCGTCTTCGTCGATTTGCATCAGATGGCTGCCGGGATGGAAATTCAGCAGCGTTAGCCCCAGTTGCTCACAGCGCTGAACCTCATCCAGGAACGCTTCGCGGGATTTTTCCAGCGCCTCGGCAACCGGGTGACCGAGGTTAATGAGGTAGCTGTCATGGGGAAGGATCTGGCCAGGCCCGTAGCCGTATTTCTCGCAGGCGGCTTTGAAGTCATCAATCACTTCCGCGGTGAGGGGAGCTGCGCGCCACTGGCGCTGGTTTTTGGTGAACAGGGCGAAAGCGGTCGCCTCGATTTCGGCGGCGCGAATGGCGGCATTCGCAAGGCCACCGGCAGCGCTGACGTGCGCTCCAACATATTTCATAAAAAGACTCCTGTTAACCCGAAATGCCTATGATAACGGGTTAACAGGAGAAGGACGAGATGGTTTATGCCAACAGGCTGTGTACCGCAAGGTTAATCGCACCGCCGCCAACTATCAGCCAGATGAACAGCACCAGCGCCATCAGCAGCGGTTTCGCCCCGGCTTTTTTCAGCGCGCTGACGTGCGTGGTGATGCCCAGCGCCGCCATTGCCATCGCCAGCAGGACCGTATCCAGCGTGACCAGCATATCCACCATCGCTTTTGGCAGCAGGTGGAAAGAGTTGAAGACAGCGACCACGATGAACAGGATCGCAAACCACGGAATGGTGATTTTGCTTTTCTCGCTGCCGCCTGCCGGAGCAAGCTGTTTAACCCCCGCCGCGAGGAAAATCAGGAACGGGGCCAGCATCATCACGCGCAGCATTTTGGCGATGACCGCCGCGTTTTCCGCTTCCGGGTTAATGGCGTGACCTGCCGCCACCACCTGCGCCACTTCGTGCATGGTTGAGCCGATATAAATGCCGTAGGTTTCCGGACTAAACCAGTGCGCCACCAGCGGATACATGGCCGGATACAGGAAGATCGCCAGCGTACCGAAGATAACTACCGTCGCGACGGCAACCGTGACTTTACTGGCTTCGGCTTTAACGACGGGTTCTGTTGCCAGTACCGCCGCCGCGCCGCAGATGCTGCTACCCGCACCGATCAGCCAGCTGGTCTGTTTGTCCAGTCCAAAGATCTTCTGGCCGATAAAGCACGCCAGTAAAAAGGTGCTCGAAAGGGTCAGGACGTCAATGGCAATCCCGCTGACCCCCACATCCGCAATCTGCGAAAAGGTGAGACGGAAGCCATAAAGGATGATCCCGAGACGTAATAAATGCTGCTTGGCGAAAATCACGCCGCCGTCGCAGGATTTCCAGATGTGCGGGTAAACGGTGTTCCCGACCACCATGCCGAGCAGAATGGCCAGCGTCAGGGCGCTGAACCCTGCACCGGCAACCGCCGGTATACTGCCGCCCCATAAGGCCACGCCGGTAACCACGGCGCTGAGCGCGAGACCCGGCACGAAGTGCCACACTGTACGATGATGTTGTAAGGTGATTTCTGACATAACCTTCTCCTTTGTCTGGCTAAAGGTTACGGCGCTCTGGCTTAAAAATAAAATTGATTATATATTTATAATCAATCTTTATAAGTGGTAAGCAACCATGCACATTACATTGCGTCAGCTGGAAGTTTTTGCCGAGGTGCTGAAAAGCGGCTCGACAACCCAGGCGTCACAAATGCTGGCGCTCTCGCAGTCCGCCGTTAGCGCGGCCTTGACCGATCTTGAAGGGCAACTGGGCGTCCAGCTTTTCGACAGGGTAGGGAAGCGGCTGGTGGTGAACGAACATGGCCGCCTGCTGTATCCGCGTGCCCTGGCTTTACTGGAGCAGGCGACGGAGATTGAACAGCTGTTCCGCGAGGACAACGGCGCTATTCGCGTCTACGCTAGCAGCACGATCGGTAACTACATCCTGCCGGAAGTGATTGCCCGCTACCGCCGGGATTTTCCGACCCTGCCGCTGGAGATGAGTGTCGGCAACAGCCAGGACGTGATCAACGCGGTGATTGATTTCCGCGTGGACATCGGGCTTATCGAAGGGCCGTGCCACAACGTGGATATCATTGCGGAGCCCTGGCTGGAGGATGAGCTGGTGGTGTTTGCCTCTCCGGCCTCTTCTTTACTCCAGGGCGAGGTCACGCTGGAGCGGCTGGCGCAAGCGCAGTGGATCCTGCGAGAGCAGGGCTCCGGCACGCGTGAGATTGTCGATTATCTGCTGCTGTCCCATCTACCGCAGTTCCAGTTAGGGATGGAATTAGGTAACTCCGAGGCCATTAAGCATGCCGTACGCCATGGTCTGGGCATTAGCTGTCTTTCCCGACGGGTGATTGCCGAACAGCTGGAAACCGGCTCACTGGTTGAGATCCCCGTTCCGCTGCCGAAGCTGGTGCGCACGCTGTGGTGCATCCATCATCGTCAGAAACACCTTTCCAGCTCGCTCCAGCGTTTTCTGCGCTACTGCGAGATGTAAAAGCGCACCTCACCCTGGCCCTCTCCCCAAAGGGGAGAGGGAAAAATTATGCTTTACTTATAATCCTGGCCGAGTCATGAAGCTCTCTTATAACTGAGTATTTCTGCCGGAAGCAACGCAGATCGTCTGCTACAATCGCGCCTCATTTATTGAATGGACAGCATTTTCACATGGTTTCAGAAACTAAAACCACACAAGCGCCCGCGCTACGTCGCGCACTTAAGGCGCGTCACCTGACGATGATCGCCATTGGCGGCTCAATCGGTACAGGTCTTTTCGTTGCCTCTGGCGCAACGATTTCGGCAGCCGGCCCGGGTGGGGCATTATTCTCTTATATCCTGATTGGCCTGATGGTCTACTTCCTGATGACCAGCCTGGGTGAACTGGCGGCATACATGCCGGTGTCTGGTTCGTTTTCGACCTACGGACAAAAATACGTTGAGGAAGGCTTCGGCTTCGCTCTGGGCTGGAACTATTGGTACAACTGGGCGGTGACCATCGCCGTTGACCTCGTCGCGGCACAGCTGGTAATGACCTGGTGGTTCCCGGACACGCCCGGCTGGATCTGGAGCGCCCTGTTCCTGGCGGTCATCTTCCTGCTGAACTACATCTCCGTGCGCGGTTTCGGCGAAGCGGAATACTGGTTCTCTTTGATTAAAGTGGCAACCGTCATCATCTTTATCGTCGTCGGTGTGGCGATGATCGTTGGTATTTTCAAAGGGGCTGAACCGGCGGGCTGGAGTAACTGGACAATAGGCGATGCGCCGTTTGCCGGGGGCTTCTCGGCGATGATTGGCGTGGCGATGATTGTCGGCTTCTCCTTCCAGGGTACCGAGTTGATTGGCATTGCGGCCGGTGAATCCGAAAACCCGGAGAAGAATATTCCGCGCGCGGTGCGTCAGGTGTTCTGGCGTATCCTGCTGTTCTATGTGTTCGCGATCCTGATTATCAGCCTGATCATTCCGTATACCGACCCAAGCCTGCTGCGTAACGACGTAAAAGACATCAGCGTCAGCCCGTTCACGCTGGTCTTCCAGCACGCGGGTCTGCTCTCAGCGGCGGCGGTGATGAACGCGGTGATCCTGACGGCGGTACTGTCTGCGGGTAACTCCGGGATGTACGCCTCCACCCGCATGCTCTACACCCTGGCCTGCGACGGTAAAGCACCGCGTATTTTCTCGAAACTGTCTCGCGGTGGCGTGCCACGCAACGCGCTGTATGCGACCACGGTGATTGCGGGTCTCTGTTTCCTGACCTCCATGTTCGGCAACCAGACGGTCTACCTGTGGCTGCTGAACACCTCTGGTATGACGGGCTTCATTGCCTGGCTGGGCATTGCCATCAGCCACTACCGTTTCCGTCGCGGGTACGTCAAGCAGGGGCATGATCTGAATAACCTGCCGTACCGGTCAGGATTCTTCCCGCTGGGGCCGATCTTCGCCTTCGTTCTGTGCCTGATTATTACCCTGGGTCAGAACTATGAGGCCTTCCTTGCGGACACCATTGACTGGGGCGCCGTCACGGCCACCTATATTGGCATTCCGCTGTTCCTGATCATCTGGTTTGGCTACAAACTGACGAAAGGAACACGCTTCGTTCGCTACAGTGAAATGGATTTCCCGGAACGATTTAAATAATAACCGCACTTCCTCTCTTTTAGCCCGCTCAGTTGAGCGGGCTTTTTTATGGCAGATCAGAAGCTGTAGGTCATGCCAACGGTATAGCGGCGGCCATCCAGCACGGTGTCATACGTATCGTAATCAATCTGCTTATCGAGCACGTTATACACACCGGCAGTAACCAGCAGGTTTTTGTTGGCGTTGTAGCGCATACCGACATCAATCTGAGTGTAGGACGGCGTACCCTGGGACATTGACGTGCGGCTCAGGTACTCAGACGTTTTACCGCGCAGGTTCAGACGGCTCCAGAACCCGACGTCTGGCGTCGCCTGCCAGTCCAGGGTGGTGTTGAACATGTGTTTCGGCATTTTGTTCAGCGGCTTGCCGGAGAACTGGCCGCTCTTCTGCTCGGACTCTGTATAGGTGTAGTTTGCAGTCCAGTTCACATCACGCGTGATCTTCCACCCGAAGGAGGACTCCACACCGCGCATGTTGGCTTTGTCCACGTTGACGCGATCGCTGACGAAATCATAGCTGTGACCGCCAATCGTACAGGCGGGATCGGCGCTGCTGTTACAGCGGCGAACTTCCGTAATTTTGTCCTTGAAGTCGGTATTAAACAGCGTTACGCCGGCATTCAGGTCATCGTTGTTATCCCAGAGCAGGGCGAGCTCTTCGCTCAGGCTCTTCTCTGGTTTCAGATCCGGGTTGCCGACGATGATACCGTCAAGACGGCCGCCACCTGTCACCTGGCCCCAGCTGGCAGACGACTGACGCAGATCCGGCGCACGATAGCCAGCAGAAACCCCGCCTTTCAACGTCCACTGATCGGCCAGGTGCCATACGCCGTAACCGCGCGGCGTCCAGTTAGTACCGTAGTTTTGGTCTTTGTCCATACGCAGGCCGCCGGTCAACGTAAAGCTTTCCGTCATTGACCATTCATCTTCGGCAAACAGGGCCCAGCTCCAGCGCGTCAGTTTGTTCAGGCCGTCAGCAGCTTCCAGCTGATTACCGTTGTCGCGCAGTTTCTCATAGCGATACTGCCCGCCGAGGGTCAACGTATGATCGCCGAGGAAAATCTGGTTCTGGTTGTTGAAGGTGGTGTTATAGGAGCGCATTTCGCGACCTGGATTATTGGTCTCTTCCTGCTGGATATAGCTGGTGGTATTGAAGTCTTCGTAATAACCACTGTGGGTTAACGAGTAGGTCGTGTGCTCATAGCGCGAGTCGCTTTTGGTATTTGGCGTACAGGTTGTTCCCCGGCAGGTTTCAGCCGCTTTCGACATCCCCGGGGTGCTGTTTCTGTCCTGAAGTTCGCGAGCAAAGTCGAGGTCGAAATCGTTCTTCTCGTCCGGCGTGAAGTTCAGCGTAATGCCACCGTTACGCATTTTCTGCTCGTTATAGCCGTTCACGATTTTATCTTCTGCGCGGCGTGACAACAGCCCCGTCACCTTTGCGCCCAGAAGTCCGTCGATCAGGGGACCAGAGGCGTAGGCGTTGGTCTGGAAGATATCGCCGGAATCATGATTTTCCTGGTAGGTTGCATCGCCATGCAACGAACCGGTCCAGGCTTTGGTGTTCGAGACTTTTTTGGTAATGACGTTAATGACGCCACCCATCGCATCGGAGCCGTAAAGCGAGGACATCGGGCCGCGGATGACCTCGATGCGCTCAATGGACTCCAGCGGCGGCAGCCAGCCTTGTTCAATACCCGAGTTGTCGCTGTTGGGGCGGGTGCTTCGCGTACTGACGCGTTTGCCGTTCACCAGGAACAGGGTGTACTGAGAGGCCATGCCGCGAATACTGATATCACTGCTGCTCCCGCCGCCAGTGACGACAACACCCGGGACATCTCTCAGGGCATCGGTAACATCACGGTAGGCTTTATCTTCAATCTGCTGTTTTGAAATCACAGAGATGGAGGCGGGGGCATTCTGGATCTTTTGTTCAAAACCCGTTGCAGTGACGACAACGGTGTCCTGATCGGCTGCGTGAACGAAGGGGGAACATGTGGCAGCGCCAATGGCGACGGCCAGGAGCTTAATGCGTGGTATTGTCATTTGTACATTCCGTATAAAAATGAAAAAAACTCCATCGGGATAACCCTGAGAACTGTATGTTTTTGTCTTGTAAGAACTCTTTGAGATGGAGAAGAGCTTGGAATTGTACAAAAGAATGTAGAATTGTAAACACAAATGATAATTGAAATCATTTGTGTTTGAGAGATGGCGACGGAAAACAGGCTGGATTCAAGCGGATAGAAGTATGTAAAGAGGGGGAGGGGAAAGACCCGGCAGGCAGGAGGCGCTACCGGGCAAAAGGCGGAACTTACCTGAACAGATGCTCCGCATGGAAGCGGAGATGATCCTCAATAAAGGACGCCATGAAGTAATAGCTGTGGTCGTATCCCGGTTGAATGCGCAGCGTTAGCGGCCAGTCCTTCTGGCGCGCGGCTTCCGCCAGCACCGCAGGCTGTAACTGCCCGGCGAGGAACTGATCGGCATCACCCTGATCCACCAGCATCGGGATAGCGTCTTCTGACTGGCTCGCCAGCATCAGCGCGCAGCTGTCCCATTCCTGCCATTTCTCTACATCTTCACCCAGATAGTGCCTAAAGGCTTTTTGCCCCCACGGCACCTGCGTTGGGTTCACAATCGGCGCAAATGCGGACACGCTGGTGTATTTCCCCGGATTTTTTAGCGCCATTATCAGCGCCCCGTGGCCACCCATCGAATGTCCGCTTATCGCGCAGCGCTCGCTGACCGCGAACTGAGAGTGCACCAGGGCAGGCAGTTCATCGCGAATGTAGTCATACATGCGGTAATGGCTCGCCCACGGTTGTTCCGTGGCGTTGAGATAGAAGCCAGCGCCTTTACCCAAGTCGTATCCGGCATCGTCGGCCACGTCCTCGCCACGCGGGCTGGTATCTGGCATCACCAGCGCAATGCCCAGTTCGGCGGCAATACGCTGGGCGCCCGCTTTGGTGGTGAAGTTTTCGTCGTTGCAGGTCAGGCCTGAAAGCCAGTACAGCACCGGTGGGTTGTCCGCAGGGGGCAGGAAAATGCTGAACGTCATAGCACAATTCAGCGTGGTGGAGTCGTGCCGCCAGCGCTGCTGTCGACCTTCAAAACAACGATGCTCTTCGAGCAGTTCCATGCAGGGCTCCTTATACGAAAGACTATTCATAAAACGCATAATACAGAGTTTTCATTGACCTGTGAGCAACTTTCACTTTCGCAGGACGGCGAGATGTTGCATCATAAATTTACTTTTCTTTAACAATTGGAGCGATCATGGCGCTGCGTATCGCGCTCAGCGGATTTGTGGTTCTGGTCGTGGCGATGGGGATAGGACGCTTCGCCTTCACGCCTCAGGTGCCGCTGATGATAGCCGCCGGGCAACTCACGCTTACCAGCGCGGGGCTGGTGGCGGCAATGAACTATCTGGGCTATCTGGTGGGGGCATGGGATGCCATGCGCGCCCATCGCTTCGTTGAAACGCGCCTCTGGCTTGGCATCACCGGTGCGGTGGCGCTGACGCTGCTCTCCGCGGCGGCAGAGAATGCCGTTGTTCACGGTCTGCTGCGCTTTGTGATCGGATGCATGAGCGGCTGGTCGATGGTGCTGATTGCCGCCTGGACCAACGAGCGGCTGGGGCAGCTGGGCAAACCGGGACTCA